>JAJPYH010000213.1:0-2559 GCA_021205045.1 Lachnospiraceae bacterium
AACGCTGGGATATTGAAGTTTTCTTCAAATCCTGCAAATCCTATTTACATCTAGTGAAAGAGTGCCGGAGTCTGTCTTATGATGCATTGAACGCCCATACAGCGATCGTTTTTACAAGGTACATGATGCTTTCTGTTGCCAAACGTCACGATGAGGATGACAGAACAATCTGCGAACTGTTCTATGTCCTGCTGGATGAACTGGAAGATATCACTTTTAGCGAATCCATGAAGATCATTCTGGATGCACTGATGGAAACAGTAATGGAATACTTCCATATAACAGAAGCGCAGCTGGAGGAGTTTTCTAATCTCTTCATTTCACGCCTTCCAAAGTGCATGCAGGAGGCTCTTTTAAGCGGTCAAAAAGCGGCCTGATGGATATTTTTGTGGGCTAAAGTATTGATTTATCAAGGAGCGCTCCCATTTTTGATATGGGAAGTTTGAGTAATTTAATCTGCATTGAAATGAAGAAGAGTACAAATGACGCGGATGTGCCGATGACGAAGCGCGGTTATCAAAGCTGGTGAATAATGATTATGGATTTTGTTACAAGGCCGGATTTATGATTCTGGCAGATATGAAAGCCTGTGAACTGAAAATGAAGAGATCATTTCATTGATGTTCTGGCGTAGACAGTTATGTCATAGGGAGGGTATATGAATTTACAGATGAATGCGGAAGCTGCAAGCGGATACACCAGTGATTCTCAGAAGGTACGCATGATGACCGGGAGTTGGGCGGCAGAAAATTTATATTGTCCATTTTGCGGCTGCCAGAAAATCAGTTGCTGTGAAGACAGCAGGATGAACGCAGATTTTTACTGTCCGGATTGCGGTGAGCGGTATGAATTGAAAAGCAAGAACGGAGCTCTTGGCGATCATATTGCGGTCGGTGCTTATGATACCATGCTTCAGAGGATCAATGCGGGGAGTATTCCCAATTACTTTTTTATACATTACAGTAGAACAGATTTGAAAGTAAAGAACATCGTCATGGTGCCGAAATATTTTATCATGCCTGAGGTTATTGAGAAAAGAGAACCTTTGTCCGATAAAGCGAAACAGGCGAGATGGAGCGGATGCAATATCAGTTTCAATCAAATCCCTGCGGATGGGAAAATCCTGATTGTAAAAGACGGGGAAGCCCAGCCGATGGATAAGGTAATATCCCAAGTGGAAAAGACAGAATTTATCGGTCAGTACAATTTGTCGGAGAGAAGCTGGGTGCTGGATGTGCTGAGATGTGTGGATAAAATGGGAGAAAGAGATTTTGCGGCTGAAGATGTATATCAGTTTGAGGAAGCCTTTTCTCAAAAGCATTCGGATGACCAACATGCAAAGGACAGGATAGAGCGGTTGCTGCAGATTTTGAATGAAAATGGGATGATAGAATTTTGCGGTGACGGATGTTATAGAAGAATTCTGGATGCGTGACAGGAGCGTACCATTATCATGATATCAGCAGGAAAAAGGAGATGACGGATCAATGAAATACATGATCATTGGAGCCGGTGAAACCGGCGGTATTCTGGGGTATAAGCTCACTGAGGGCGGAAAGGATGTGACCCTGATTGCGCGGGGCGCGCACCTGAAAGTCATGCAGGCTCAGGGGCTTACCATACATCAGTTGTGGAATGGGCAGATGCAGACCCTGCCTGTCCGGGCGGTTTCCGAAGAGGAGTATGATGAGAGGCCGGATGTGATCCTGGTCTGTGTGAAGGACTATTCGCTGGGAAGTGTGTATCCGCTGATCCGCAGGGTGTCCGGGCCGGATACTGTTGTGATTCCCATTTTGAATATTTACGGAACGGGCGGCAGAATGCAGGAGCAGCTTCCGGGGATTCTGGTGACGGACGGCTGCATTTATGTTTCCGCGAGTATTGAGGCTCCCGGCGTTCTGACACAGCATGGCGCGATCTGCCGTGTGGTATTCGGTGTACGCCATCGGGAGGAATACAGACCGGTTTTAAAGGAGGTTGCCCGGGATTTTGAGGAGAGCGGAATGATCGGCATTCTCTCTGAAAACATCCAGAGAGACGCTCTGCAGAAGTTTTCCTATGTCTCACCCATTGGCGCCGTCGGCCTGTATTTTAACTGTGCTGCCGGTACCATTCAGCAGGAGGGTGCACCCAGGGAAATGTTCAAGGCTATGATCCGGGAAATTGTGGCGCTGGCGGAAGCGATGGATATTCATTTTGAGCAGGATCTGGTGGAGGTCAATCTGAAAATTCTCTCAGACCTGGCTCCGGAAGCGACGACTTCCATGCAGCGGGACATACTGGCAGGGAAGCAGTCGGAGATCGACGGGCTGATTTATCAGGTTGTCCGGCTGGGGCAGCAATATGGGGTGGTCATGCCGCAGTATGAGGAAGTGGCCGCGAAGTTAAGAGCCAGTCTGTAAATTTGAAGGTTGCTGCAGGGAATGATATAAAGTCGTTTACTGTATTTACGAAGGAGATCAAATAAAGGAAGCTTTTTCGGCTCATTCTGGACAGATGGCAGGTATGTAGATTGTATCAAAGACAACGTGCAGATAGATGGAGCGTGCGGCACTGATG
>JAJPYH010000213.1:2569-3523 GCA_021205045.1 Lachnospiraceae bacterium
AATGTTCACAGTTGCGCAGGGTTCTCCAATAATTATACGAAAAATAGAAAATAGAGGGGTTCATTATGATTAATTTATTGCAAAAGAGAGTAAGACATACTGGTAATTTGGGAACCGGCACTATTATCGCACAGGAAGAAAAATATATTACTGTAGAATTTAAAAATAGGACAAGCAAATTCAGCTATCCAATGGCATTTGAGAAGTTTCTCGTGATGGAGGATTCTAATCTGCAGGAACAGGTTATTAATGAGATAATGCTGGTAAAAGAAGCAGAAGCGGCTAAGAAAGCCGAGGATGCCGCAAAGAGAGCTGAAGAAGAGCAAAAAGGCTGGCGGAATTAAAGAGCAAATCACAGTCGAGTAAAAAACAAAGTGCTGAAAAAGCTTATGTTCTTGCCTCTCGGGTGCCGGGTCAAGCTCTTACCTATCTGGTTTTCCAGGGAGATACTTATAATGAGGAGATGCAAGGTCAGTTTATCTGGGCTCCAAAGTATTCTAAAGCTGGTGGCACGATGCATCACTGGGATCGCCTGATGAATATTCAGGAAGGAGATGTCATTTTCCACAGTTCTGATGGATATATTAAGGCAGTAAGCAGAGCAAAGGGACCTTGCCAAGAAAGCTCTAGACCGGACATGTCTACTGGAAATTGGGATCAGTGGGAGAAAAAAGGTCGCCGAGTAGACTGTGATTATCATACGCTACAGGTCCCGTTAAGGCACGGCGATTACAAGGAAGAAATCTTGAAGTATTGCAATGTGAAGTATGCACCGTTTGATAAAGACGGAAATGGTAATATGGGCTATCTGTTTGACTTGAATCCGGACTTGGCCAGCTTTTTTATAAAGGAAATTGCAAAGAAGAATCCGGAAATGTTGGATCTGGGGTTTCTTAGGTTCTTGCTAGTATAACATAAAATAAATAACTGGCCAAATAATGGCTTTTGTGCTAT
>JAJPYH010000036.1 GCA_021205045.1 Lachnospiraceae bacterium
TGGTTGCCTGCGGATCGTCGGCAGCGTGGGCGTCATCCGGGGTCTCGTCAGCAGTTTCATCTGAGGTTCCCTCCGTAGTCTCCTCATTGGTGTCAGCTTCGGTGCTCCCGCTTTCGGAACTGCTGGTGGTACTGCTGGAACTGCCGCAGCCCGCCAGAACGCCTATGGTCATAGCGGAAGCCAGTAAAAGCGCCAGAATCTTCTTTTTCATAATGCTCCTCCTTCATAATTTGATCTATAATTTCAGAAATTCTCTTGTCCTCTCCATCTTCGGATGGGCAAAAAATTCCTTACTCTCTCCCTGCTCCACGATGCGTCCGCCTTCCATAAAAATCACTTTTTTGGACACATCCCTGGCAAAGCTCATCTCATGGGTCACTACCATCATGGTCATCCCCTCATTGGCCAGGTCACGCATGACAGAGAGCACCTCCCCGATCAGCTCCGGATCCAGAGCCGACGTGGGCTCATCAAAAAAGATGATCTCCGGATCGGTGGCAAGAGCCCGGGCGATGGCCACCCGCTGCTGCTGCCCGCCAGAAAGCTGATAGGGATAATAATCATATCTGTCGGACAACCCCACCTTATCTAACATCCTTCGCCCGATTTCATCCGCCTGACTCTTCTCCATCTTTCTGCCCACAGTCAGGCCGGTGGTCACATTCTGCAATGCGGTTTTATTTAAAAAAAGATTGTAGCTCTGGAATACAAAAGCAGTCTTTTTGCGAAGCCTGGCCACATCCTTTTTGGAAATATGGCCCAGTTGAAACTCCTCGCCGTCATAGTTCAGCCTTCCGCTGTCCGTCGGCTGCAGAATATTGATACAGCGAAGCATCTTCGTCTTGCAGGAGCCGCTGGGGCCCAGCACCGCCACCACATCACCCTTATCCACGGAAATATCCAGACCCCGGAGGACTTCCAGATCGCCGAATTTTTTGTGAATATCATGAATTTCAAGCATCATGTCCGGTTTCCTCCCCTGTATTTATTCAGATATTTCTCACCCACACTCTGCAGCCAGGTCAGTACAGTGGAAAAAATCAGATACACGAAGCCCGCCTCCACATACAGAAGCAGCGGCTCATAGTACGTGGCGTTGACTCTCTGGGCAGTCATCATAATCTCCTGAACCGTGATGACAGAGGCTAAGGAGGTGTCCTTCACCATACTGATCAGGGCATTGGATAAAGACGGGAACGCCGTGCGCATGGCCTGGGGCAGCACAATGTGCCACATGATCTGCACATAGTTGAGCCCCACACAGTAGCCGGCCTCGATCTGTCCCTCAGACACGGATTCAATGGCCGCGCGCATGGTCTCGGCAGCATAAGCTCCCTCATTTAAGGCAAATACAATCACTGCCGAGGGAAAAGCGTCTATCAGGATACCCACCTTGGGCAGGCCGTAAAATACCACAAACAGCTGCACCAGCAGGGGCGTGCCCCTGAAAATCCAGATATAGAATCTGGCCAGCTGCTTCAGCACCGGCAAGTTGGCCACCTGCACCAGCGCCACCGCCAGAGAAATGACCATGGCAAAGGAAAACCCCAGAATAGTCAGGGGCACCATGGTCTTAAAGGCGGCGTTCATCAGTTTGGGGAAGGCCTCCACCAGAATTTGTATCACTCGTTCATCCATAATTAAATATGTATCTTTCCATAAAAGGTCTTGCTTTTTTCATTTTTCTCTCATATAGTATACACATAGCAAACCATAAATCAAGAATGCACTTTTTTTATAGATACTTACCAAAAAGTAAGTATATTCATCGACACCGCCGACGGGCATACGGTGGAAAACAGCGCTGCATGTGATATCCGGATGCATTGCTGACAATCACGCAGTCATATGGAATGCCGGACAGCGCACCGGTAAGCCAGTCCACTCTGCTGTACGCGCAAAATAAACACAGGGAGATATTCACATGAAAACCGAAGAAAATAACGAAGAAAGAACTACGAAAGAAAGTCCGGAAGACTGCATGACTGAGGAGAAAGAAAACAAACGAGAAATCAATAAAGTGCCCTGCTTTTGTCCCCTGCACAAGACCATGTCCATGATCGGCGGCAAATATAAGACCGAGATTCTGTGGAATCTGATGGAGCACGGCACTCTGCGCTACAGCGAGCTGCACCGATACATGCCCTCCGCCACCGACAAGATGCTGACCCAGCAGCTCAGGGAGCTGGAAAAGGACGAGCTGATCACCCGCACCGTCTATCCGGTGGTGCCGCCCCGGACAGAGTATGCTCTGACCGCCTTCGGCGAGAGCCTGATCCCCATTCTGGACGCCATGTGCGAGTGGGGAGAAAATTATCTGAGTATCAAGCAGAAATGCCAGAAAAAGGCTCAGTAAACAAACATGTCCGCCGACGCGGACATCAGGACATCACTATGGATAAAAATCAATTGCTTCATGAAATTCAGTGCTCTCACAGGCAGACAGGTCAACAGATCCATTGAAGGAAAGGAACTCTTATGAAAATCATTTTTAAAATGTTTGCGCGCTATACCTCCCAGGCAAAGGGCAGATTCTGTCTCATGCTTTTATTTACCTTCTCCCTCACCGGCCTGGAAACCGGCCTCGCCCTTCTGATGAGAGATATCATTTCTGCCGCCGAAATCAACGGAACCCTGCAGTTTTTGCTACTCTCGGTTCTTGGCTTTGCCCTGCTGCTGGGTCTGGACAGCCTGCTTTCCATCGGCAGGTATCTCTCCTGCGATCTGTTCGGAGAATCCTTCATCGGGGCGCTGCGCGCCGACCTGCTGCGGGCAGTGGAGTCCGCGGATTACGAGGCCATCCTGGGCATTGGCCGGGATAAACTCAAAAATATCCTGTATTACGACACCCTCAATGTGTTCCGGACGGTGGGCTTTCAGATGGAGACCATCTTCATGAATGCCATCCTGCTTCTCGCCTTTCTGGCGGTGGCCGCTTATGTAAACCCTCTTCTGTCGCTGATCCTGCTGACTGCAACCGTTGTAGGTTTTTTGATTTCCTTTTTTTCACGGAAATATATTGTCAGGGTTTCCTCCGGCGTGAACGCCCAAATGAAGGCCGACAACGCCGTGCTCAACGAGTTCTCCGATTCGCTGGAGCTTGTGAAGACCCATTCCATCTCCGATTATTTCCTGCAAAAACAGGACAAAAGCTTTAAAGCCTTCATCAAAGCCTCCCTGCGGGCGGACGCGCCCATTGTGGGCATCAGCAGCCTGGAGACCAACTATCACCAGCTGGTATATCTGGGAATCGCTGCCTATCTGAGCATGGTTCTTGGCGGAGACGGCGCGGGCGACCTGGTCTTTTTCCTCTTTGCCACGGAAAAGGTGATTTCTCTGAGCACCTCACTGGAGTCCTCTCTCTATGCCATCCTGCGGATGGCGCCCAGCTTTGTCAACGCCCGGATGCTGCTGGATATGGAGCAGCCGGATGGGGACGTGAGCGTGGATTCCATTGATACCATTGGTGTTAGTCAGTAATTGGGTCGTTAAGCCTTTAAGTCCGTTTTTGGGACACCT
>JAJPYH010000182.1 GCA_021205045.1 Lachnospiraceae bacterium
GCTGTTTCATAACCCCATCGGTGCCTTTCGCAGAAAGGCAGAATATAACGATGAAACTTTGATTACGGGAGAGATGGTAATCAATCTGACAGCGGCCGGAGGTGATACTCAGGAGAATCAGGATGATCGGAGAGATCAGGAAACTGGAGATTCCGGCAATGACAGTGATGAGAGCGATGCTTCCGGCGCGGATACTTCCGATGCGAGCGATAGCGCGACAGCGGAAGCATCTTCTGAGGTGACTGACGAGACGTCCGCTGAAACTGCGGAAGCAACGCACGGTGCTCAGACTGGAGATAATGACGCAGCTATGCTGCTGTTCTGGAGCGTGGTAACGCTTGCAGTCGCGGCAGGCGCGGCTATTGGCAGAAAACGCCGCGGCCTGGGCAGCCATTAAATTACGCTGGCATCTTTTTTCATATTCTTCCTCCAATGGGATGGGATCGGCATGGCCTGCGCTGTGCCGATTTCCTGTTGAGAGGAGAGAAATCAGTGATTGGATTGATGCCCGGCAGTTGAGATGAAAAAGCCCTGGAATTCTCAGAGTTTCCCTGATATAGTAGAAAAAGAATTATAGTTGCAATAAAAAATGGTGTATTGTTCCAGCACCAGAAACAGTTTTGAATGGGGGAAAACAGGAGAGAAGCTGAAGATGCTTATGAAACGACAAATAAAACAGCAGGCAAAATGGATTGTGATAATGGCAATGGTGGCAATGCTTGCTTTATCGGGCTGCGGGGCTTCGGCATCGAATGGTATTTTTGACAGTATAAGGGAGCTTTTTGCAGAGGAGTCCGGGTTAAAAAATGAAGTCCCCACCATTTCCCTGTACCCCGCAGATGCCAATTTAAGCAGCGGCACAGTTGACGGTTTCCTCGGAGAATACTTTGAAAGTCTGGGTTTTGCGGTGGAGGTCTGGGATTACTCAGATGATAAGACCAGCGCAATTCTGGCCAGCGGAGATCTGCCGGATATCATGTATGTACCGGTGGCTTATCTGGACGACATGATTGAGAAGGGGATGCTTCTGAATCTGGAGGATTATATGGATCAGATGCCCCATGTGCAGTCTGAGGACTTATCGACCTCGCTGAATTATGTGCGCGAGTACAGAAGCGGCGGCACTGGGGAGCTATATTGTCTGCCTGTTTCGGTGGGAACGTCGTCGCCCGAAGGAATTTTGTTTGACTCCACGGATCGAAACGCGGTGAAGCTTTTATGGAGTGTCTATGAGGAGATTGGAGCCCCGGAAATCACTGATTTTTACAGTTTGATAGATGTAATGGAAGAAATGCTGGAAGAAAGGCCCGTGGACGAAGATGGAAATTCATATTATGGGATTGTGCTGAATAACGGCTTTGATACCACCTATTGGCAGTGCATGCTTTTGTGGTATCGGTGGCAGGGCTACAGTGAAACTGAGCTGCCCTATCTTCTGGAACTGGATATGGTCAATTGTACGATCACATCTATTCTAAATGAAAACAGCATGTATTATCAGGGGTTGAAATGGTATAACGAAGCTTATCGAAGAGGGGTATTGGATCCGGATTCCATCAGCAGTGACCGCGCCACACAGAAGGTAAAGGTGGACAGAAACCGGACGATGGTGCCGGGAGGCGGTATCCCCGGCTGGGCCACCAGATATCTGCAGTACCTGATTCCTGGGACCTCGATTTATTATAATAACAGCGCTCCCTATGGAGATTCAACGGTGGTAATAGCGATCAACGCCAATACGGAGAATGTGGATGTGTGCATTGCTTTTCTTGATATGCTGGCGAATCCGGACGCGCTGATGCTGGTCAGAAGCGGGCCTGACGGGGAAATCTGGGAGACGGATGAAGAGGGAAACGCAGTTTTCACCGAGCGGTTTGCGGAATATGTGCGCGAAAACGGAAGCTATAGTGGATATGAATGGGAATCCGGAGAAAAATATTCTCTCTGGAATACCGCTTTTATTGTGAGGAATGGTGCGACAACTACCTATGGAGACGGAAATGGAGGCTATCGGTCGCCCAATTATGTAGAATGGACGGATTATCAGGAAACGACAGCTGTTTCCGATGACTTTGTGGCCTGGAGGGAAACCACAGGCTATGCTTCCTGGGATGAATGGCTGGAGGCTGAAGATGCCCTTGTCACGGAAAATGAATACTCCTACACCAGTACCTTTGAGAGCACGCCGAACAGCGCCATGCAGAAGACCATTGACGCCATCAAGGATGTGGTGGTGAACGCCAGCTGGCAGATGGTATATGCTCAGACGGATGAGGAGTTTGAGTCGGTCTGGGAGCAGATGGTGGAAGACTGTGAGAGTCTTGGCTGTGATGAAATCATGGAGTGGAGGCTTGAGGATATTGCAAACGCCCAGGCTATCGTGGCCTCCCTGGAGGGATGAAAATTTTGGATATTGAAATAAGGTGCTTCCCGGCTTATCATTTGGCCGGAGAGGCGGACAGGCCTTATGGGGACGGAGTTGGAGGAGGCGAAGAAGAAACGAGATATAAGTAAAATGCTGCGAGAATGTAAATAATGGTTGAAAAAACTTAGCAGGCAGATATAATAAATCCGAAGAAATAACCTTCGAAAAAATTTTAGGAGGGTGATCAGATTATGTTGTATGATTATCTGAGAGAAAACTTCGGGGAAAACGAACCAATTTTAGTCGCTGACATTCAATATGAAGGAATGTCTAGGAATCTTATCTGACAGAAAATGAAGAAGCTGACAGATGCCGGAAGGTTGAAAAGATATGACACAGGCATTTATTATATACCTAAAAAGTCCGTATTTCAATCTGGCTCGCAGATTTCTCGGGATAGGGTAATAGAATTGAAATATCTGGAGGCTGAAGGGCAAAGATGCGGATATATCAGTGGTGTCATGTTTGCGAATCAATTAGGTCTTACAAAACAGGTTCCCGTGAATTGTGAGGTTGTGACGAACAAGGCTACCAACGATTATAGAGAGGTAAAGCTTGCTTCCTCTACAGTGATTCTCAGAAGGCCCAGGGTAAAAGTGACAGAAGAAAATTATCGGCAGCTACAATTGCTGGATTTGATAAAGGAGATTGATTTTTATTCCGAAAAGGATGGGGATGAGAGACTGGAACGGCTCACAGCATATATGAATGCGTGCAAAATCAGTTTTGAGGATTTGAAGGAGTATCTGCCGTATTATCCGGATAAAATATATAAGAATATGTATGAGGTGGGGTTGTTGAATGGAGTATCTGTATGAGGAAAGGGATTGAGAAAGAGAAACTATGCGTAAGATAATCACTATGAACAACAACTGGCAATTTGCCCTGCATCGCGGCTTTGAACCAATGGAGAAAGAAGAGGGAGAAAGCCTTTGCTATTCTCCGGTGACGCTCCCTCATGACTGGCAGATTGCCAGCCCTTACAACAGAGACATGGAACAAGGTGCGGCTCAGGGATATTTTGACCGCTGGGGCATTGGCTGGTATCGCAGGGAGTTTGTGCTGGAGGAGATTCCTGATCAGATTTGCCGCCTGTGCTTTGACGGCGTCTATGAAAACAGTACGGTCTGGGTGAATGATATTTGTGTTGGCGGCAGGAAATACGGCTATAGTCCTTT
Source organism: Lachnospiraceae bacterium (assembly GCA_021205045.1). GTDB lineage: Bacteria > Bacillota > Clostridia > Lachnospirales > Lachnospiraceae > RGIG6307. The sequence continues at coordinate 3,604 of JAJPYH010000182.1, forward strand.
TACGCTGGATATTTCAGAGGTGGTTCGCCCTGGAAAGAATTGGATTCTGGTGAAGGTGGACAATACGGCGGTGCCTGCGGATCGCTGGTACAGCGGAGCGGGGATTTACCGGAAAGTGTATCTGGAGATGCTGCCCAAGACCCATCTGGAAAGGGAGAAGGTGCAGGTCATTACCCGAGTAGAGAAAGAAAAGGCGGAGATTGAGATACATACGGGGACGGAGCTGCCGGTGAGGGCGGTGCTTTCTCTGGGGGATTCCGCATGTCTGCAAGAGAAACAGCGCTGTGAAGCAGCTGGTACAAGGTTGGTTTACTGTGCAGAAGGGCGGGGCGTGATTCGGCTGACGATACCGGAGCCAGAGCTTTGGAGTGCGGAGAAGCCTGCTTTATATCAGCTGAAGCTTCAGCTTCTGGAAGAAAAGCCGGGCGTGCGGGATATGGAGGATGAGTGGAATAAATTTTCTGAAGGGAAGCCGCACATTCTTGACGAAATCTCTCTGAAAATCGGCTTGCGAGACGTGGAATTATCTTCGGAAAGGGGTCTGTTCATCAACGGCCGGTCTGTGAAGCTGAAGGGTGTCTGCATTCACCAGGAGGCCGGTCCCTTTGGGACTGCGGTGCAGCCGGAAATCTGGTGCTCGAGCCTTTTACAGCTGAAAGAGGTGGGCTGCAATGCCCTGCGTCTGGCCCATCATCTGTATATGCCTGAAATGCTGGAGTTGTGCGACGAGCTGGGCTTTTATGTATATGAAGAATGCTTTGAAAAGTGGCCCGGCGGTGCCTATGGCCGTTATCATGAGACGGAGTGGCGGCAGGATATTGATGCCATGGTGCTGCGGGACCGCAATCATCCGTGTATTCTTTTCTGGGGTGTGGGCAATGAGGTGGAGAATCAGTCTTATCCTTCCATGCTGGCCATTCTGGAGCAGCATGTGGAGCGGGTGAAGCAGCTGGATGCTGCGAGGCCTGTTTCCCTGGCCATGAATCCTCATTTTACCTATCCAACCGCTGAGAAAGTGGACATGTCTCAGGTGACGGATATTCAGAAGTTTGTGGATGAGGCAAAAGAAGGGGAAATCTATGATATTGACGACCGTGTCAGGCAGATTAAGCTGATCGCCGATCGGGTGGATCTGATCAGCTGTAATTATCAGGAGCAGTGGTATGATCGCATTCATGAATTGATTCCCGACAAGGCGATTCTGGGCACAGAGACTTTCATGTATTTCCGCGGTCAGGACCATATTATGCAGAATTATTCCGATGAAAATCCCTGGTGGGACGTGGAAAAGAGGGATTATGTAATCGGGGGCATGATCTGGACAGGGATCGATTATCTTGGGGAGTCCATCGGATATCCGGCCAGAGGATGGTCGGGAGCGCTTTTTTCCACGGATATGGAAAAGCGGCCCATCGCCTGGGTGCATCAGAGCAACTGGACTAAGGAGCCGATTGTGCGATTTGCGGTGATGGATTACACCATTCCCTGTAACCAGACAAAGGAGGGCTGGGACTATCCCCGATATGAGACGCACTGGGAATTTCCGCAGTTTCAGGGGGTGGTCATTCCCTATATGATTGCCACCAACTGCGAGCAGGTGCAGCTGTTTGTCAATGATAAGGAATTTCTGCTGAAACCGACAGCGGCGTATCCGAATCGAACGATTACGGGATATCTGCCGTATTTGCCGGGAACGGTGACGGTGATTGGTCTGAATCGCGGAAAAGAGGTCTGCAGGCAGGAAGTGAAGACGCCGGGGGCGGCGGTGAAGCTTTCCTTTGAGCAGGAGGAACAGACTGTCATTTTAAAGAAAGAGCCGATGCTGCCCGGTGAAGATGTACCTGCAGAAGAGAGTGGGCTGATGGAGAAGTTTGTTCCTTACCAGATGCTTCTGAAGGTGCGTACATACGATAAGGAGGACAATCCGGTTTTCAGAGAGAGCGCGACAGTTCATTTCACTGTGGAAGGACCGGCATATATTGTGGGCGCGGACAATGGGGATATGCAGAGTTCAGAGCCCAGGACGGAGGACAGAATTCATTTATATCACGGGAAAGCTGCGGTAGCACTTGTTGTGACCGGTGCAGGCCGGGTGAAGGTCAGCGCGTATGGAGCAGGACTGCTTCCGGCACAGACGGTGATATGCGGTTTATAAGAGAGGAAGTGCCTTCCCGTGCAATGCTTTGCTCAGGCAGACGGAGCAGTTGAGAAAAAGATACTTTAAAGAAGGTATGTATGATGATCGGGAAGGCTTATGGGAGGTAAAATGGGTTTTTCAATAGAAAATAGCGGAGATGTCCGGCTTCTGATTGATCAAAGGGAATCGGAGGCAGTGAAAATTGCCGCCAGAAATCTGAGAACGGATTTACAAAAAGTCCTGAATGTGAGGTTTGTGGGAGAGGACGTCAGTTCAGACGTTTTGCCAGGAAAGGAAATTCCTGAACCGGCAGCCACAAGCCGCGATGAAACAGGGAAGGAATTTTCCAATGTTCCGGAAATTCTGATCGGTACGCTGGGAGTGCCTGAAATGCTTTCGCTATATGTCAGTGGAAACGACTTCGTGGATGAAAACGGAGCCTTGCGCAAGGAAGCATATCTGCTGCAGGTGCGGGAGGATCGTCTGATCATCGCTGGCAGTGACCGACGGGGCACTATTTATGGAATCTATGAAATCAGTGAGCTGCTGGGTGTCTCGCCCTGGTATTTCTGGGCGGACGTGCCGGTGCGCGCGAGAGCTTCTTTTTCGCTTCAGGATGGATACAGGAAATTTGATTATCCGGGGATCGAATACCGCGGAATTTTTATCAACGATGAGGAGGAGTTGGATCATTGGGTCAGGCTGCACATGGGCGAGGACACCATCGGGGTGAAAACCTATGAGAAGATTTTTGAGCTGCTGCTGCGCCTGAAGGGAAATTATATCTGGCCGGCCATGCATGTGAATTCCTTTAATGTAAAAAAGGAGAACGGCGCGCTGGCGGATCGAATGGGCGTGGTGGTGGGTACCTCCCACTGCGATATGCTGATGCGCAGCAACAACAGGGAGTGGAAGCCCTGGCTGGAAAAGAAGGGTTACCCCGATGCGAAGTATGATTATTCCATTGAGGGGCGCAACCGGGAGATTTTAAAGGAATACTGGCGGGAGAGCGTGGAACAGAATCAGGACTTTGAAGTCAGCTATACCCTGGGAATGCGGGGAATCCACGATTCTGGCTTTGAGACAGAAAACCTGCGGGGAGGGACACCGGAGGAGTTGCGGCAGCAGAAAATCCAGTTGTTGGAGATGATTATCCGGGATCAGGAGGAGATTATTTCAGATGTGCTGGGAAAGGCATCTGAAAGCAGGCAGGCTATTGAGAAGACTTCAGGAGTTATTCCGGAGATTTCGGGTGCAAATTGTGCGGACGTATTTGCGGAAGAGAATGAAAAAACAGTAAGCTGCTCGTATGAGATATCCGAGGTGAGCAGGGGAAGAGATTGTAATAACGAAAAGGACATTCTGAAATTATTTATCCCATACAAAGAAGTCCTGGAATTATACGATAATGGGCTGCAGCTTCCGGAGGATCTGACCTTAGTCTGGTCCAATGACAACTATGGCTATGTCCGCAGATATCCTTCTGAGGAAGCGCGAAAGCGTAAGGGCGGCAACGGCATTTATTATCATAATTCTTACTGGGCACCGCCGGGACGCTCCTATCTGTTTATTTCCTCCTATCCGCTGGCGCAGACAAAGTATGAGCTGGAGAAGGCTTACGACAATGGCATCCGCAGGCTCTGGGTGACCAATATGGGAGCCATCAAGCCTTTGGAGCAGGAAATGGAATTTGTGCTGCGGCTGGGCTGGGAGACGGGGAAAAAGTATGATCCGGAATCCACTGGAATTCCAATAGAGCGCCTGTCCGCCGCAGATGATCCGCAGTCGATTTCCCGCAGAACTGCTGATGTGGACGATTATCTGGCGAACTGGATTGACCGGAATTTCACAGGCAATCACGGCAGGGAAGCTGCTGCTCTTCTGAATAATTTCGCACAGGTGACCAACACCCGCAAGATTGAAGTCATGGAGGAGGATGTATTTCCACAGACAGGGTTGAAAAATGAGGCAGCGGTGCGCCTGAACAAGCTTCGTGCCCTGTATCAGAAGGGAAATGAAATTTATGAATCCCTTCCCATGGAGGAGCGGCCCGCTTTTTTCCAGATGGTGCTGATGAAAATCCATGCCGCCTATTATACCGGGGCGATGTACTATTTTGCTGACAGAAGCGCTCTGTGTGTGAAGCGCGGGGGAAAATAAGGAAGCGGCGGAATGCGTAGAGTACACTCGTTTCTTTGAAGACCTGCGGCGCAGAATGCTGATCTATTATAATGAAAAAATGTGTGACGGAAAGTGGAACGGCATAGTGATGCCGGAGGATTTCCCGCCGCCCAGGACATCCATGTTTCCTGCGGCAGTGCCGCCGGTAAAAGGGGTACAAGGTCAGGAAGCCTTCCAATGGAAAGAGACAGTTGCCGCAAACGATATTGTGGCGGTCAGCGCGGATTCTCTTCCTGAAGCTTGCCATCCCGAAGGTATCAGAAGCGTCGGTTGGCGTGTGATCAAACGGCTGGGCCGGGGCGGCGGCGATCTCCTGGAGGCTTATGAGCCGGGCGCAGTGATTTCCTACCCCTTTACGCTGCTGAAGGATGGCGATTATCTGCTGGAGCTGCACCGTTATCCGTCTTTAAATTCTGTAGGCCAAATTCGAGTGCTGGTGCAGGTGGATGACGGTAAGGAGCGGCTGCTTGAGAGCGCATCCAATGATGAATGGCGGGGAAACTGGGAAATCAATACTCTGGATCAGGTGGATAAGCTGTATTTAGAACTGCCGAAGCTTTGTGCAGGGAGCCATGAGATTCACTTCCGGGCAGTGGACAGATATTTTGCCTTCTCCGGTTTTGTGCTGTATCCGTTTGCGGGATGCAGCAGTATTTCCGGGTTATATAATGAGTGCGGGGAACCTGACAGGAATAAGTTTCTGCCAGAAGAGAAGAGCATTCCTGAAAAAATAAACTGTATTCGATTCCTGTCCGGTGATGATACTCTTTCCGGAAAAGAATGTGTGGAAGAGGCGCAGAATATCTGGTACAGTGAGCTTCCGCTTTCGCCCCGTCCTCTGATTCGCGCTCGCTGGGAGAGCGGCGGCGACAGCCTGGGGGCTACCGATGTACAGCTTCCTATGGAAGAGGTCCTGGGAGAAGATGCTGTGACAAAAACTACTGCGGAGGAACTGCTAGCGAAAGGAAAGCATATATTCAAAGAATATGACGGAATTGTCAGAATGGATGCCTTCTCTGCCTGGGGACAGACTCCATACGCTTATACATCGAATGATGCCTGGGATTATTGTGCCAGTGAAACCTGTGGTCGAACCGGTATAGCCATGCATATCCAGGAGAAGAATCGTGTGTGGAATAATGTTGAGACAGCGCCAACTTTGCATTATCGCTTTTCCTGTACAGGTGGCTCCTACATGATCTGGGCACTCACTTATGTCACCTGCCCGAAGAATGGCCGTTTTGCCCTCAGCATTGATGACACACCTGTCGCAAGTGAGAATCTGTACAGGGGCGGGAATCTCTGGAAATACGAGGCGGAGCATATCTGGCGGCTGACGCCGATTGCGAAGGTGGAGCTTCCTGCGGGAGAGCATCTTTTAAGCTTTTCGGCTTTTGCCTCCGGGTTCCGGGTGGAGAGATTTGTGATAGAATGATGATAGAGGAAGCTGCGCAGATTGAGCGCAGCTTCCTCTATGTTTTCTTTATAATTTACCGGCGGATGCAATCAGAGCGTCCTGAAGAACCTTTGAGAAATTGATGTGATTTTTCTCTCCATAAGTATTTAGCCATGCCGGAATGGTAATGTTTTTCCGTATAGCCTTTGTGCCGTACCTTTCTGAATATGCATCCATATCCAGCACCAGAAGACTTAAAAAGCTTTCAGGAGGGCAGGAGATATCCTTCAGACTGCTGGGTGAGGGGTAGCTGTTGCCGTCCTCCATTTCATCTAAAATCCAGCCACTGGCGGCATCCATGCCCATTTCGATTGCATCTGCCAGGTCTCTTCCTTCAGTAACGCAGCCGGGAAGATCAGGAACTTCAACGGTGTAACCGGACAGGGTTTCACAGGGAGTAAAGATTGCGGGATATACGAGTTTCATAGAAACACCTCTATTCTTTGTTGTTAGAGAGATTTATTTCATTCCTGCCTGTCTTAGAATTGAATTTGCGGTTTTTATATCAAGATCACCATGATGAAAAGGGATGGTAATCTTACCGGGTTTTATCGGGTGAACATACTGTCGGTGAGAACCTTTCTGATTTTTCACAAACCAACCATCCTTTAACAGGATCCTTTCAATTTCTTTGGCACGCATTATTTTCCCCTCTTTATAAATGCATTATACGCATAATGCGTATAAAAATCAATAATAATATTTCAAGCTGAAATAAAAGATGATTAGTATATTGTACAGGTTTTTAGTGTTGCCTGATACAAACAACAATCCTGTTAAAAGAATATATCAATAATTTTAGTAATTCTAATGTATCAAGTGTCCTCAATACAACCGCAACATTCTTGAAATTTATGAAAAAAATCTAAAGAGTTCTGATGCAATATCAGTCCGTCACAAATCAGCACAAAATGTCGGGAAACAGAACTTCTGCCGAAGTAAAATCTAAAATGTGCCAAAAAAAGCATGAAAAACACGAAAAAAACAGCTTCCTTTCGGGAAGTTGTGATATGCTGTTATCAACCATAAAGAAAGGCTGATAATCGGCGTTGAAATACAATTTTAATTATTGCTGGTATTTTTTGCTGGCGGACGCATTCCCCCTGCGGGATGCGATGGAAAAGCATAAAGATTGTGTCGGCAGATACTTTTATGAGAGAGAATATCAGGAGACGGGCTGGAAGGAGGTGTCGCTGCCCCATACTTTTAATGATGAGGATCTGTTTGTCAACCGGATTAAGGACGCAGGCAGCGGCCAGAAGAGAACCTGCTGCTTTTACCGTAAGTGGGTGGATTTGTCCGATCAGCCCCGGAACAGTAAAATCCTGCTGGCCTTTGAGGGCGTCCGCCAGACCTGTTACCTGTATGTCAATGGCAGAATGGCGGGATACTGTGAGAACGGCGTGGCGCCCTTTGGCTTTGATATTACGGAGTACGTGGATTTTGAAAATGGGAATCTGATTGCAGTGGCCTCGGACAATACCTGTACCCGGGACATTGCTTTTTGTATTGCCGAGACCCCCAATAAACCTGATGCGGAGCCGGGTTCTTATCTGGCCTCCCAGGAAATCCGGGTACCCCCGGACCGGGAGGGTGTGGGATATTTCTGGAACTGTAATGATTTTAACCCTTCCGTGGGCGGCATTACACGGCCGGTGGAGCTGTATGTGAAACCGAAGGTATATCTGACGCTTCCGCTGTACAGCAATCTGCAGACTGGCGGCGTGTATGTCTATGGAAGGGATTATGATGCAGAGAAAAATACAGCCAGGGTTTGTGTGGACGTCGAGGTGAGGAATGAGACGTCTCAGGATGTGAAAGCGCGGCTGAAGGTGACGGTGGAGACGCTGGACGGAGCTGGCATCGGTTCTTTTTATTCGGAAGAGACAGAAGTTCCTTCCGTGGGAGAGGTGAAATCCCGTCTGTCCATAACGCCGGAGGACGCGTATGAGGAGGAGTATCTGACCTGTGAGGGAAAAGTCGTAAAGCATTATGTTTCCAGGGATGAGGATGAGGTCGCTCCAACAGTGTTGGATTCAGTAAAAGTGACAACCCTGTCGGCACAGTCAGAGACGTTGGAACTTCGCTTCTGGAATATAGAAGACCCTTACCTGTATCATGTGATTGTGGAATTAGAGTGCGGGGGAGAGATCATTGATCAGGAGATGGTGGAAACCGGTTTCCGGCAGGTGGACTATGATAAGGACAGGGGCGTGCTGATCAACGGCCATGGGGTGTGGCTGACCGGTTATGCCCAGCGGGCGGCCAATGAGTGGCCGGCCATCGGGATTGCGCCACAGTGGCTGAAGGATCAGGATATGATGTGGGTGAAGGAGAGCAATTCCAATCATATCCGCTGGATGCATGTGGCGGCTTCCCCGGCAGATATCCGCAGCGCCGACCGTCACGGCGTGGTTGTCACCCAGCCAGCCGGGGATAAGGAGGCGGAGAATTTTGGCCGCAGATGGGATCAGAGGGTGGAGCTGATGCGGGACGTGATCATCGCTTTCAGAAACCATCCGTCGATTCTTTTCTGGGAGGCTGGAAATAACAGGATTAATGCCTCTCATATGCGGGAAATGACGTTGCTGAAACGGAAACTGGATCCCAATGGCGGCCGTTTTATGGGTTGTCGGACGCTGAATACTGAGGAGGACGTGGCTGAGTCCGAGTATGTGGGTACCATGTTGAACCGTCATGCCGCCAGAGCCTGGGCGGAGCACGGCCCGGTGACGGAGACGGAGTACAGCAGGGAGGAAGCGGCCCGTCGGATCTGGGATGATTTTACACCGCCGGATTATGACTTCCGGGGGCTTTACCTGGGAAAAGGCGGTAAAAAGCAGCCGGGGAAAATTTCTATGACCTGACGATGGAAGATTTGATTCTGGCGGAGGCCAGGGGTTACGCGGAGTTTTTTCATGACAGGATCGGCGGAGCCTCCGGGAAGGATATGTACAGCGCCGCGGCGGCTCTTTGCTGGACGGATTCGGCCCAGCATGGGCGGCAGGCATACTCGGAGAACGCCAGAATGAGCGGCCGGGTGGACGCGGCCCGCATTCCCAAGCAGAATTTTGCCGTGTATCAGGCGATGCAGTCACGGACGCCGATGGTGAAGATCATCGGGCACTGGAATTATCCCCAGGAGGGAGAGGACAGGTATCGCTATCCCCTGAAACAGTTTAACGGGGATTACTGGGAGGAGACCGGGGAGTTTGCCTACAGAGATCCGAAGCACAAGACTGTGTATGTGGCGGCCAGCTATGATATTCTGGAGGTAGAGCTGCTGGTAAATGGAAAGACTGTGGGCGTCTGTGAGAAACCCGTCAATGGATTTATTTTTCCGTTTGAAGGGGTGGATGTGACCCGGTCCGGAGAGGTGACGGCCATCGGATATAGCAGAAATGGGGAATGGGAATCGATGGTTCCGTCCGTAGAGGGTGTGTCGGGAGAAGCATGGGCTCACAATGGGGAGCGAAGGACATGGAAACCTGCGGTGCGGGACACCATATACACAGCTGCAGCTCCTGCAGCCCTTTGCCTGAGTGTTCATACCGCGCCGGACGGTCTGCTGGCAGATGGAGCGGACATTGCGTATCTGGATGTGGAAGTGGTGGACAGTAATGGACGGCGTTGTCCGCTGTGCGATGCGCGGATTGATTTTGAGACGGAGGGTGCTGCGGTTTTTCTTGGAGGATATAACAGCGGCCGATTTAACGGATCTGGAAAAGACGACAGTGTGATTCACAAAAATTATGTGTATGCGGAATGTGGCTGCAACCGGGTGTTTTTGCGCTCATTGACGAAGGCCGGTTCCATTCGGGTGAAAGCCGTCATGAAGGGGCTGGAGCCTGTGACAGTGGAATTTTCCAGTGTATCGGTTGAGGTAAGTTCTCTTACCCTGCCCCGGGAGCATGGCGTGTATGAGACATACCTGGAGACCGCACCGGTTATGACAGACCACTTTCCGGCCAATCCTGACGCGGATGTCATCAAATATGAGCCTGCGGATCAGGATTACTGCAAAATCCTGATCAACGGTCAGGAGCCGGACAGCAGGGGGGTTCCTTCCGTCAACAAAAACGGCAGTGTCTGGGGCAATATTCTGGTGCTGTTGGAGCGGATGCAGTCTGCGTGGAAGGGGGAGTATGAATACGCTTATGACGCATCTGTCGGAAAACTGGAGGTGATTGCCGGAGAAAATCATCTGCTCGTGCAGACGGGTCAGACCTTTTTGCAGATCAACGGAAAAGAAAACCTGATGGACGGAGCGCCTTATGTATCAAATGACCAGCTTGTGATGGAAGTGAATGCGCTGCTGCCCTGGATTGCGCATACTTCCTGTCAGTATGACGAGAGGATTCATGCACTGCGGGTGGAGAGATGCGAGTAGAGGAACCTGACAGTATGACGAGAGGATTCACGCACTGCGGGTGGAGAGGTGCGAGCAGCGAAACCTGACAGTATGACGAGAGGATTCACGCACTGCGGGTAGAGAGGTGCGAGTAGCGGAACGTGTGTCAATGGACGTGGCGTTTTTCGGTGAAGGCAGACATGATTTTGCGGAGAACAACAGTATGGTGAGAACGGAGAGAGAAAAGGAATGATCAGACTATTTGAGGAGCACCATATTCGAACAGTGCGGGAACTGGACGGTATGTGGGAATTTCATAAGAAGGAAACAGCGGGAGCTCAGGGGGAGCTTTGCGCGGAGAGAAAATCGGGGGATAGCTCGAAATGCGGCATAAGTGACACAAAGTCTCAGAAATTTTCCTTACCTGTGCCTGGCTGTTGGGAGCAGCATCCGGAGCTTCTGACCTACAGAGGAAAGGGCGAGTACCGGAGAAAAGTATGGATTTCAAGGGATACGGCGGTGCGGCTGGTATTCAAGGGCGTCAGCCATACGGCGAGGGTGTTCTGGGACGGGATGTTGGTGGCGGAGCATTATAACGCTTACACCCCCTTTGACGCGGTGGTGCCGGAGGTGAAAGGCGGCTGGCATGAGCTTACGGTGGAGGCGGACAACAGCTTCAGTGAAAAATCCGCGCTCCATGTGCCCAATGATTATTATACGTATGGAGGGATTACCAGACCGGCGGCGGTGGAGGAGGTTTCGCAGGTGTATCTGGAGAGAATGCATTTTACACCGTTTTATGAGGATGGAAGCTGGCATGGGAAGATACAGGCGGTGGTAAAGAACGTGAGTTCGCAGGAGGTTCGGTTCCAGGTAGGCTTTTGGCTGGAGGATCAGGAAAGACGGACTGATGAAACGGCAGTGCCGGCCGGGCAGGTTGGTCTGGTCAAAGGATCAGCGGCGCCGGGAGAAGAGGCAGTGGTGGAGTGGACAGCTGTATTTCCTGAAGCGGAGAGCTGGTCGCCGGAGAATCCCAGGCTGTATCTGCTGGAGAGTCAGCTGAGGCTGTGCGGTGATTCGGCGGAGAATGACAGACAATCGAAGGCCGGGAGCGGCGCAGAGGCGGAGGCCGCAGCATGGGTGTCAGAGCAGGCTATTGACGACCTGATTGCACGAGTGGGCTTTCGTACAGTGGAAATAAAGGACGCCCGGATTTTGCTGAACGGGTCGCCGGTCTTTTTAAAGGGCTTCAACCGTCACGAGGACGACGGCACCACCGGCTGCGCCATTCCGCTCCAGCTGATGGCGCGGGATCTGGACTTGATTCAGGACATGGGTGCCAACGCCGTCCGAACCTGTCATTATCCCAATGATGAGCGTTTTCTGGATCTGTGCGACGAGCGGGGCATTCTGGTATGGGAGGAAAATCATGCCAGAGGCCTGAAGCTGGAACAGATGGAAAACCCGAATTTTGACAGACAGTGCGAGGACTGTATCCGGGAGATGATAACAGAGCATTACAATCATCCGGCCATTGTGATCTGGGGGATTCTGAATGAGTGCGCCAGCGAGACGGAGGTGGGGAGAACCAAATATGCCAGACAGTATCAGCAGATTCGCGGCCTGGATCAGACCCGCCCGGTGACTTCGGCGACCTGCCGTCACTTTACGGACATTTGTCTGGATCTGCCGGATGTGGTTTCCGTCAATATGTATTCCGGATGGTATCAGGATGTGGATGTGAGAGAAGTCCACGACAAGGAGATGGACTGGATTGCGCAGTCAGGGGGCGCGGGCAAGCCTGTGATTATCAGCGAATTTGGTGCCGGCGCCATGTACGGCTACCGGGACCGGAGCAGATGTAAGTGGAGCGAGGAACGTCAGGCGGACATCCTCCGGGAAAATATGGAGGTATATCTGGATGACCGGAGACTTTCCGGTGTCTTCATCTGGCAGTTTGCCGACTGCAGGGTGACAGAAGAGGAGAATTGGTTTGCAGCCCGGGCCAGATGCCACAATAATAAGGGCGTGGTAGATGAGTTTCGAAGACCCAAGATCGCCTTCGACGTGGTGAAGGAGCGTTTCGCAAAGTAAATATTCTGCACTGAGGTGAAGAAAAGATTGCTTTTGCCGGTCATTTTTGCTACACTGAATGTAGCGCCAAAGCCGGGCTGTTTGAAGATATGGCCATATATTCTGTGGCTTTATTTATGAGTACAGCGGACGCGGCGACAGGTCTGCATCGGGCTAATGGAAATTTTCCTGTATTGCCTGAAATAAAATGACAGAGAGGATATGTATTATGGGAAGTAAGGTTACGTTTGACTACGGCAAGGCCGCTCCCTTTATCGCTGACCATGAGGTAGAGAATATCAAGGGTCAGGCGGAGGCGGCAAAGCAGCTACTTTTGTCCAAAGAGGGCGCGGGCAATGATTTCCTGGGCTGGATTGATCTTCCGGTGGATTATGATAAGGAAGAGTTTGCCAGGATCAAAAAAGCGGCTGAGAAAATTCAGTCTGATTCTGAGGTGCTGCTTGTAATCGGTATCGGCGGCTCTTACCTGGGCGCGAGAGCGGCTGTGGAGTTTCTGGGTCACAGCTTTGCCAACTGCGTGGACAAGTCCGTTCGCAAGGCACCGGAGATTTATTTTGTGGGCAATTCTATCAGTTCAACCTATATCGCTCATCTGAGTCAGGTGATCGGAGACAGAGATTTCTCCATCAATATGATTTCCAAGTCCGGCACCACCACAGAGCCGGCCATCGCTTTCAGAGTATTCAAAAAGAAGCTGATTGAAAAATACGGCAGAGAAGAAGCCAATAAGAGAATTTACGCCACCACTGACAAGGCCCGCGGATCGCTGAAAAATCTGGCCAATGCGGAGGGCTATGAGAGCTTTGTGGTGCCGGATGATGTGGGAGGTCGTTTCTCCGTTCTGACAGCGGTAGGCTTACTTCCCATCGCGGTCAGCGGCGTGGACATTGATGAGCTGATGGCGGGCGCCGCCAGCGCCAGAACCCGTGCCATTGAGGCTCCCTTTGAGGAGAACGATGCGGTGCAGTACGCGGCTCTGCGCAATGTGCTCTACAGAAAGGGCAAGAAGGTGGAAATCCTGGCCAACTACGAACCCAGCGTCCATTATGTATCCGAGTGGTGGAAGCAGCTCTTCGGTGAGTCCGAGGGCAAGGATCAGAGAGGAATCTTCCCGGCCAGTGTGGACCTGACCACCGATCTGCACTCCATGGGTCAGTTCATCCAGGACGGCAGCAGGATTATGTTTGAGACGGTCATCGAGATTGAGAAGAGCCGCGAGGAGATTACCCTGGAAGAGGAAGAGGTGGATCTGGACGGCCTGAATTATCTGGCGGGCAAGACTGTGGACTTTGTCAATAAGTCCGCCATGAACGGCACGATCCTGGCTCACACCGACGGACAGGTTCCCAACTTTGTAATCAAGGTTCCCGAGGTCAGCGCTTTTTGTCTGGGTGAGCTGTTCTACTTCTTTGAGTTTGCCTGCGGCGTCAGCGGCTATATGCTGGGCGTCAATCCCTTCAACCAGCCGGGCGTGGAGTCCTATAAAAAGAACATGTTTGCGCTGTTGGGCAAGCCGGGATATGAGGCACAGAGGGAAGAATTGCTGAAACGGCTGTAGTGCACTGAAATTTCATTATGAATAAACAGGTAAGGCATTTTGAGATAGAATACCTTACCTGTTTTTGCGTAAAATCGGTACGTTTTGTACCGTTCTGTGCAAGAATTCCATTGACAAAAAATGAGGCATAAATTACATTAGACAATGTGTGGAATCCATGGCCTGACAGCTTATTCAGAGACAATAAAAAGCAGCCGGGGAGCCACTATAAATACAAAAATCGAGATACTGGCAAAGGAACGAATACATGGAAAAGACGATTTTATTTCCCAAAGTAGGAAAATTTGTACACGGCGGCGATTATAACCCGGATCAGTGGCTGGATCGGCCGGATATTTTAAAAGAGGATATCCGTCTGATGAAGGAGGCCGGGGTCAATTGCGTAACTCTGGGCGTGTTTGCATGGAGCACGTTGGAGCCAAGGAAGGACGAGTTTCATTTTGAGTGGATGAAAGAGATCATGGATAACCTCTATGCGAACGGGATCTATACGATTCTGGCCACTCCCAGCGGCGCTAAGCCGGCCTGGATTGACGAGGAGTATCCGGAGGCTCTGCGGGTAGATCATAAGGGGTTGAGAAGGCTTCACGGGGTGCGCCACAATCATTGCATGAGCTCCCCGAAGTACAGGGAAAGAGTCAGGATCATGGACAGGAAGCTGGCGGAGAATTTCGGACATCATCCCGGTCTGATCATGTACCATATTTCCAATGAGCTTGGGGGAATGTGCTTCTGCCCGCTGTGCGCAGCCAGGTTCAGGCAGTATCTTTCTGATAAATTTGACCATGACATTGATAAGCTCAATCATGCCTGGTGGGCAACCTTCTGGAGTCACACTTACCAAAGCTTTGATCAGATCGAGCCGCCTTTTGCCAATGGGGAGACCAGCATGATGGGCTTAAACCTGGAGTGGAAACGCTTCACTACCTGGAATATGAATGATTTCATGATGGACGAGATTCGCACCCTGAAGGAGGTGACTCCGGACATTCCGGTGACCACCAACTTTATGGATTTCTTTTACCTGCTGGATTACCGGAAGATGGCTCCCGGTCTGGACGCCATTTCCTGGGACAGCTATCCCGAGTTTCACAACGATCGGGAAAGCTTCTCCGACACCATGTATCACAATGCCTTCAATCATGCCCTGATGCGCTCCATGAAGCCGGATCGTCCGTTTATGCTCATGGAGAGTGCTCCCGGGCTGCCTAATTGGCATGAATATAATAAAATGAAGCGTCCCGGCGTCCATAAGCTGGCCTGTCTGCAGGCAGTGGCCAATGGCTCGGATACGGTGCAGTATTTTCAGTGGCGGCAGAGCAGAGGTTCCTATGAGCAGTTTCACGGAGCCGTGGTGGGGCATAAGGGCACTGACGAGACGAGGATATTTAAAGAGGTGGCCGAGGTTGGCCGGATCCTGGAGAAGATCAGTCCTGTGGCCGGGACTTTAGTGAAAGCCAGGGCAGCGTTGATCGTGGACTGGGACAACCGCTGGGCCATCGATGATGTGATGGCGCTGAGCAGGCGGACGAAACATTATGATAAAACCTGCGTTGAGATCTGGAAAGCATTCGAAGAACTGGGCGTGGAGATGGACATTGTGGCTTCCGACAGCGATTTGTCTCATTATGATGTGGCGGTGGCTCCCATGCTTTATCTGCTGGAGCCGGAAACGGCGCAGAATCTGAAAGGCTTTGTGGCCCGCGGCGGTCAGCTGCTGGCAACCTATTTTACAGGCTGTGTGGATGATAATCAGCTCTGTTATCTGGGAGGTTTTCCCGGGGATGGTCTGCAGGAGCTGTTCGGGGTGGAGAGTGAGGAGATTGATACCCTGTATCCATCTGATCGAAATGGACTGGTGTTTGAGGACGGCAGAGTCTGGGAGGTCAGAGATTACGCGGAGGTGCTGAATGTAAAGGGCGCTGATGTGCTGGCAACCTTTGAGAGCGATTACTATCAGGGAAAACCGGCGCTGACCTGTCATCCATATGGTGAGGGAAAGGCTTATTATATCGCGGCCAGAGTCAATGCGGAGCAGATGAAACCGCTGTTTGAGCAGATGGCGAGGGAGGCAGACATTCCATGCCGCAGGAAGCCGGAAACGGTGGAATATCACCTGCGCGCTGGTGAGGAAGGCAGCTATGCGTTTTATCTGAACCACAGCACGGAGGAAGAGATTGTGGAGGATGTGCACGGCAGGGATATGCTGACAGATGAGAAAATTGACGGAAATCTGATATTATCGGCTTATGGAACGGCTGTGATAAAATTGCAAAACGTACGTTTGCAGCCGTTGTAAAACGGGTAAAGAAAGGCACCTATGCTGAAAGGTGAAGATCCTCCTGGCGTTTTATGGTATGATACAAGGGATTGCGAGAGCGTTTTTTGCGAAGCAATCCATGGTAGCATACTCTTTTGTCGCTTTAATCATGATATGTAAAAATCGGTTGACAGGCATCGAATAACTCCGTACAATCGGAACAGAGAGATTATTTCTTACAAGAAAGAGGAAAAACAGATGAAAATCGTAGTATTGGAGCGCAACAGCGCCGGGACGGACATTGACGTCAATTTTGATGATCTGGGGGAGACCACCTATTACTGGAATACAGTGACACCCGAGGAAGTGCGGGAGAGAATCCCGGAGGCAGAGGTGATCGTGGCCAATAAGTCGCCTTTGAATGAGGAGACCTTAAAGGATGCGCCAAATGTAAAGCTGATCTGTGAACTGGCCACCGGCTATGATAATGTGGACATTGAATATTGCAGACAACGGGGTATCCGGGTGGCCAATGTGGTCAACTACTCCACGGCGGCGGTAGCCCAGCATACCTTTGCCCTGGCCCTGTATCTGTATGAGAAGCTGACCTATTATGACAATTATGTCAAGAGCGGAGCCTACGGCGCCCAGCAGCGGTTTTCCAATTTCGATATCCCCTTTGGAGAGCTGGACGGCAAGACCTGGGGCATTGTAGGCATGGGCAATATCGGACGCAGGGTGGCGCAGATCGCGGGAGCCTTTGGCTGTAAAGTCATTTTTTATTCCGTTACCGGCAAGAGTACAGTTATAGAATATGAGAGAGTGGATTTTGACACTCTTCTGAAGGAAAGCGACTTTTTGTCCCTGCACTGCCCTCTGAGCCCCCTCACCAGAGATCTGATAGATCTGGAAGCGCTTCGCAAAATGAAGAAAACGGCGATACTCATCAACGTTGCCCGCGGCCCGGTGGTCAACAATAAAGATCTGTATCAGGCGCTGACGGAAGGCACTATCGCGGCTGCAGGACTGGATGTGCTGGAAAAGGAGCCTATCACTGCCGACAATCCGCTGGGAACCATCATGGACTCACAGAAGCTTTTCATCACGCCGCACCTGGCCTGGGCCAGCGTGGAAGCCCGTATCCGGTGTGTGAATGAGGTGCGCGCCAATATTCAGGCCTATCAGAACGGACAGATGAGAAACGTAGTAAATATGTGAAATGACGAAAGATTCGCCATTGTCGGAAACGGAAGCACAGCGAATCAATAAAAGGATTAATTTCAATGATAAAAAAATGCAGGGAACTCTACAAACAGCACGAGGAAATTATCGTTTACCTGATCGTAGGCGTCATGACCACCATCGTATCCTGGGGCACCAAATTTTTATTTAACCTGATTGCCTTTGGAGGCACCGCCTATCCCACAAACGTGCAGAACTTTATCTTAAGTCTGGTAAACTGGACCGCAGGCGTGATTTTTGCGTATCCCATGAATCGAAAATTCGTCTTTAAAAGCAAAAATCCTGAGATTATAAAGGAGGCGGCAGGTTTTGTAGTTTCCCGCCTGTCCACCATGGTGATGGATATTGTCATGATGCAGATTTTCACGGTTGCGGGCCTGAACCTTTATGTAGGTACCTTTATTACAGCGGTGTTTGTGACCATTGCCAATTACATTTTCAGTAAGATGCTGGTATTTAAGAAGAAAAAGTGAATCCTCAAGCAGGACGGTCGGGAAAATCCCGGCCGTTTTCATATCTTATATCTGTCAGATATTTACCAGAATCTTACAGGGAAGGAGATTTGCACTTAAATTCCAGGTTATCCTTAAACATCAGAAAAATGACGGGAATCCATAACGGAATATTGAACAGGAAGAATCTGTAATCCCTGCCTGTGAGCAGCAGCATGGTGCCGAAGTCATAGCAGAAAAACGGAATAAGATGCAGGACGGCCATCCGGTTCCTGGAAAAGAAGACGGCGCCCAGAATTACAAAAATGAGCAGCTCGAAGCCGATGGAACCCAGCAGGGTACCCAAAAGGCCGGAACCAAAGAGCATCTTAAGCTGAGATACAAAGACGGAGGCGCCGGACACAGGCTGGGACTGTACTCCGTAGTCATTATCAATAATGGAAACATCCATGGGGGAAACAGGAACATCCACTTCCCACACGATATCGCAGAGTTTTGCAAGCGCTTCCAGAGTTTCCTGAGGAGCGTATTGGAAGCACTGCCAGGTCACCTTCAGAACATCCCGGTAAGAAATGGCGTCAATGGAACCATAGTCTACCAGATCCATGGATTTGATGGAGTTAAATCCTGCATCTACAGAATACATTTCCTCAAGATCGGCAGGAATCAGCTGATAAATGAATTCCCGGGTTTCCTCAGGAAGGGCAGAAGGATTGCTGTATATTACATTGCTCCAGACAGACAGAGGAACGCCGATTTTCTCCAGCTTTCGATACCATGGCTGCTGCACATCCAGGCAGGCATAGAGACCTTTCACGCACATGAACAGCAGGGCGATTGACAACAGGATTGCTATACAGGATTTTCTGTGCCGAAAGTGGAGAAGATAAATCATGGTGATCAGTACCAATGGGGCAGTGAAAAGAATCGCGTTGTGCCGCATGTAGCTGCACAGAATCACTGCCGCAGCGAACAGAAAAACGTTCCTTTTTTTGCAAAGCCAGGAACCTTTTGTGCAGATGATCTGTATATAATAGCTGACCAGCACAATGGCAAAGATCATCATGGCGATGTCTTTCATGGCATATACGGAATAGGTGAACAGAAACGGATTGATCAGAATGTACAGACAAAGACCAGCTAAAAAGAACCTGGATCCCCCATTTTGATACAGGACAAATAACAGGTATGTAAAGGCGAGGCACAGGTACAGAAGCTGCAGAAAAATGATGAAACCATAATGATTGACGATCTTAAGCGGGATAGTCATAAATAAAAGTGTGTGAAGAACGGGATGCCAGTCATTATAACCGGTTTCGCCCAGAGCCTGAGCAAGCTGGTCATTAATATCCGCGTTAACGCCGCCGGGAAATTGCCCCGCAAAACAGATCATATAAAAGGCAAAAAAGACCAGAAGGACACAGAGAAAAATGGTTAACATGTCAAAAGTAGTGATTTAATCTCTGCCTAATGCTGTTTTCTCTT
>JAJPYH010000284.1 GCA_021205045.1 Lachnospiraceae bacterium
GGGACATTTTCTCTTGTGGTATATAAGGACATTATCATAAATGGCTTATAATTTTGTATACCGGGACAGGAAAAACAGTTGACATCCCGTGCAAAAAAGAAGATAATGATACCAGTACTGCGATGCGAGGTGCCGGGACGGAAGATCCTTTATGATATTATTTGCCGATGCATCGGTGAGGAGTTTTTCCATGAGCGTAATGAACAGTTTTGTAAAATTTATAACGATAGGCAATGACGACGAAGAGTCGGATATGATGGATGATATTTATGATGACGAGGAAGAAGAGGAACCGGAACAATCGCCAGTCAGTAATATCAGAGCAATTCCTGACCCTGAACCGGAAGCGGCGCCCAAGGCTCCCAAAAGGGTCAGCAAGCCCGTACCAATGAGGCAGAGACGTAATGTAAATTTAGGAGGCGGCATGGAAGTTTGTGTAATTAAACCTACAAAAGTAGACGAAACCCGTGATATCACAGATACTTTGCTGCAAAACCGCACGGTTGTCCTCAATCTTGAGGACATCGATGAGCTGTCAGCACAGAGAATCCTGGACTTTACATCCGGCAGCTGTTACGCGCTGGAAGGCAATCTGCAGAAAATTTCTCAGAAAATTTTTATTGTAACGCCTTCATCCGTAGACATTACCGGAGATTTTTTTGAGGTCTTTGGACAGGATCCTCATGATGATACATATTGATATTTTGATTAAGGGCTTCCCCAGATCAGGTCCGGGGAAGCTTTTTTCTGGTCTTACTATAAATATCCGTATATGATTTCCGGATAAAGAAGGAGAAGAATATGGCACAGCGTTTACCGATTTTAAAGGACAGAAAACCCTGCTATGAGATCGTGATCACCCAGGGTTTTGAGGAAATACTGCCGGAGATGGAGAAGCTTGGGGCAAAGGAGAGGCGCGTCTGCATTTTCACCGATACCAATGTCGCCCCGCTGTATGCCGGCCAGCTGGCGGATCTGCTGGAGGATAACTGCCGTTTTGTGACAGTCTACGCTTTCCCTGCGGGAGAAGAGAATAAAACGCTGGACACCGTCCGTGAGGCGTATAAGTTCCTTATTGAAAAGGAATTTGACAGAAAGGATCTTCTGGTAGCTCTTGGCGGCGGTGTGGTCGGTGATGTGACCGGATATATCGCAGCCACCTATCTGCGCGGTGTGGATTTTGTCCAGGTTCCCACCACGCTGCTGGCTCAGTGCGACTCTTCCATCGGCGGCAAAACCGGCGTTGACTTTGACGGTTACAAGAATATGGTGGGCGCTTTTAAGATGCCCGTTCTGGTATATATGAATGTCAATACACTGGATACCCTGCCCGGGCGTCAGTTTTTCAGCGGCTTCGCTGAGGTCATGAAGCATGGCCTGATCAAGAATGAGGGCTTCTATACCTGGCTTATTGACAATATGTATGAAATCTGCAGCAAGGATAAGACCGTGCTGGAGGATATGATTTACCAGAGCTGCACCATCAAAAAGCTGGTGGTGGAAAAAGATCCCTACGAACAGGGAGAACGGGCTCTGCTGAATTTCGGCCACACCATCGGTCACGCTATTGAGAAGGCAAAGGGCTTTGAGCTGCTGCATGGAGAGTGCGTTGCTCTGGGCTGTGTGGCCGCTGCTTTTATTTCATACAAAAAGGAGCTGATCACGGCGGAGGAGTATTATGAGGTGAGGGATATGTTCGTACCCTTCTATCTGCCGATCACTGTGGATGGCATTGATCCCGAAGAGGTGCTTGCATACACCAGATCAGATAAGAAGAGGGAGGCCGGAAGCATTAAGTTTGTGCTCCTTAAGAGAATCGGCAAAGCTTTCATCGACCGGACCGTGACGGAGGAGGAGATTCTGGAAGCGATCAAAGAGATTTATTTTGACGAAGAGGATATGAAGGCGTAATGAAGAGATTATTGACCAGAGGCTGGACGGCCTGCTGCGCGGTGCTTTTTGTCATCCTTGTTTTCCTGGACAGAATCTCGAAGCAATGGGCAGCGGAGTCATTGATGGATGGTCCGCTGGTGCTGATAGACGGTGTTCTGGAATTCCGATATCTGGAGAACACCGGAGCCGCCTGGGGAACCATGCAGGGAATGCAATGGCTGTTTTACATTCTGACAGTGGTGTTTCTGGTGCTGGTGGTCCTGGAGATCAGCCGACTGAGAAAGGATCAGAAATACCTGCCCCTGATCTATACGCTGACGGTTATGTGTAGCGGTGCGGCGGGCAATTTTATTGATCGGCTGACCATGAAATATGTGATTGATTTTATATACATCCGGCTGATCGATTTTCCGATTTTCAATCTGGCGGACTGTTATATTACCGTTTCCGTGGCTATTCTGGTGATTTTGATTTTATTCCGTTATGACGGTACAGATCTGGATTACATCATTCCGGGGCAGAAGGAAGAAAAAAAGACGGATCAGTGACCGCGCAGGGAGCGGGTGCTTCCTTTGTTGACAACATGAAAACCTATATTTTTAAAATATCAGAAGAACTGGACGGGGAACGACTGGATAAGGCGCTTTTGCATCTGATCGATTCTCTGTCCAGATCTTTTATTCAGAAATTAATCAAAGAGGGCGGCGTGACCATAAACGGTGCGGCAACAACCAGGCCGGCGGCCAGAGTCTGCACAGATGATGAGGT
Source organism: Lachnospiraceae bacterium (assembly GCA_021205045.1). Taxonomy (GTDB): domain Bacteria; phylum Bacillota; class Clostridia; order Lachnospirales; family Lachnospiraceae; genus RGIG6307. The sequence continues at coordinate 2,662 of JAJPYH010000284.1, forward strand.
AATCTTTGAACTTCCGGACGCCATGCGGCCCGAGATTGCGGCGGAGAATATTCCTCTGGATATTTTATACGAGGATCAGGATGTGATCGTGGTCAATAAACCAAAGGGGATGGCGGTACATCCGGCGGCTGGACATTACAGCGGCACTCTGGTCAACGCTCTGATGTATTACTGCGGAACGGAGCTTTCCGGCATCAACGGCGTCATGCGTCCCGGCATCGTCCACCGCATCGACAGGGACACCACCGGAGCGCTGATTGTCTGCAAAAATGATATGGCTCACAATGCCATTGCGGCCCAGCTGAAGGAGCACTCCATTCACAGAGTTTATCACGCGATCTGCTATGGCCGTATAGAGGAGAATGAGGGGACTGTGGACGCGCCCATCGGCAGACATCCCACAGACCGAAAGAAAATGGCAGTCAACTTTAAAACCGGCAAGGAGGCCGTGACTCACTACCAGGTGATGGAACGTTTTGAAAAATATACCTATATCACCTGCAGGCTGGAAACCGGTCGTACCCACCAGATTCGGGTGCATATGGCCAGCATCGGTCACCCGCTGCTGGGGGATGAGGTTTACGCCGCTGGCAGAACCTCTCCCTTTAAGCTGCAGGGGCAGTGCCTGCATGCAATGACCCTGGGCTTTGTTCATCCGCGCAGCGGGGAATATATTGAGGTGAACGCACCTCTTCCGGAGTATTTTGAACATTTGCTGAAGGTGCTTGGCCGGCATTTATGAAGAATCCGTCTGAATTGTTTTCCGAGCAGGGCGTTTTTTCTTTTTTACTGGTAAAAATGAATAAAAAGTATTGATTTTTTTGATTTTTTTTGTTATTATTATCAAAATC
>JAJPYH010000195.1 GCA_021205045.1 Lachnospiraceae bacterium
TTAGATATAAGGATTATGACATATGAGGTGTCCCAAAAAACGGACTTAAAGGCTTTACGACCCAATTACTGACTAACACCTTCGTTTTTTATATTTTCAGGTATCTTCTCACCTGAATAATTTCCAAACGGTCATGCTGTCAATACAGACATGAGAGTAAAGAACCTTATTTCTGAGCCATCAGAGCCTTCGCCTGCTTCATGATATTGGGGCAGTTGGCAATGGCATAGTCAAGGGAATTGACCACGTCAGCGGGAAGTCCGGTGTCCTTCTTGATATCATTGAGCTTGTAGCGAACCTGGGGGCCTACCAGGATGATGTCATAATCCTTGTAAACGTCGTTATACTCGGCAAGACCTACTGCGTTGATGGTCAGATCCTCGCCCTGCTCTGCCCAGTAAGCAGCCATTTTCTTCATCAATAAGCCGGTGGACATGCCGCCCGCACATACAAGTAAGATTTTCATAGTATTATTTCTCCTTCTTAAACCCTGAATTTTCGCAGCCAGAAGGCCGCGCGAAACGAATCTCTTCCCGCTGAAGAAAATCTTTCAACAGAAAAAGAAATCGTCAGTGAACAGTTGCCTCCTCACCGGTACATCCAGCCGGTCAGGATGTGACATGTAACTACTTCTTCAACAGCTTGTACAGATCTATAATCTCGCGGATCAGCTCCTCTGCAAGCATGCTGGTCATGAAATGATCCTGTGCGTGCACCAGCAGTACGTTCATCTCGGGAGCGTTGCCGTTGGCCTCCGCAAACAACAGATCTGTCTGGGCCTTGTGAGCTCCGACACCGGCCTCCTTCGCCTCAGCCAACAGTCTGTCAGCCTCCTCAAAGTTGCCCTCCTTGGCTGCTGCCAGGGCAGCGAAAGCGTCCGAGCGGGCATCACCGGCACTGGCGATAATGCTCATCGCTATCATCTCGCCATCCAGAACCTCGTTCTCAGTATCTGCCATTTTAATTCACCTCCTGTTTGTTCAGTTTTATCAAAACCTATGTTTCATTTATACTAAAATCAGGGCGATTTGTCAAGCGGATAATTTTGTCGCTTCAACACTTTTTCTGCTGAAAAATGGTTTCTGTATTTGCTTTTGTAAGTTTTGCACATTCTTAAGAATTTCTTAATTTCTTATAAAACGGGCTTTTGAGAACCTTCCCGCTTTTCGTGTATAGAAATTTTTTCTTCTTTTTGCCCTAGTGTATAATTTTTATAAAAAAGTATATTTTGTTTATTTCTGATTCTGCGCCCTGGCCTCCCGTTCTTTTCGTTTGGCCGCCTTGATCGCCTTGGGATCGTCCGGCGCAAGCTCCACGGATACCACCACTTCCTTCAGTTTCTCTTTCTCCGCCTTCTTCTGCGCTTTCTTATCGCTCATATGCTTCTCATTGACCTTTTCGGCCACATTTTTGGCAGTCTCATAGCCCAGAGGGCGCAGAGGCTTTGGCTCCTCCTCGCCGTTGCGGACACGTATGATCTTTGCCTGGATGTCATAGAGCTGGTTGCTCATGCGGCGCAGATAAGTAATATCCGACCAGGCACGCGTGAATTTATTCATCTTCTTTGCCTCATAATTGTGCATGCGCTGCTCGAAAACCACACAGAGCCCATCCTCCCGGACCTCTGTGGTGTAGGAAAAATCGATGGTGTCAGCCACGGATTTGGTGGTGCCGGCATAGACCTTTCCCCGGACATATTCTCTGACCATCAGATCAATCCTGGAATATGCCTGGCCGGTTTCCCGGCTCACCTTAAAGCCCGGACGGATATTGGAGCGGGTGAATCGAACCTTCCCGCTGCTCCGGGTCTGATTGGCGGTCTCCAGAAGATCGTTCTCCAGATAATCATAAAATTCATCGCTTGTGATTTTGAGTGTTCTGATAATTTTCATACTGTCATTATCCCTTCCTGAGAAAATACGCCGAAGCTTCCTTCTGCGTCTGTTTTGTCACCTTTCAGCCGCGGCGGCAGATTTTTCATTTTGCGAACCCGCTAAACTGGGTTTCATGATATTTAATCCCGGGCCTGCTTGATAATCATCAGCATGGTGCCCATCTCGTTGTCGTTGATAATCACCTTGAACTGCCGCTCCAGGGGCTTTAAAAGCTTGGAGAGGAATACATAATCATTCTTGTAACGGCTGATGTAAACGGAGTCGCCCTCATTTTCCCTGGAGTGATCATCGATGGCCAGCCGCTCCATCAAAGAGGCCAGGTGTGCGAAAATGCCGATTCTGTCCTCATTTTTCATCTGATAAAAATCTCCCAGCTCCTCCACGATCCCCGGCAGTACCTTCCTTAATTTCTCCGTGGAGATATTCTCAAACTGCTCCTCCATTTTCCGCATCAGGGCGTCATAGTCCACTTTATGATCCTCCATGGGCTTAAACATCAGAATCCGGTTCAGATCCTCCTTGCGGTTTTCAAACACCGTGGCGATGGAAATGAAGGGAATGCCGAACAGCTTGGGATCAAAGGTCCCCACAAAGGCATGGATATCATAGATTTTGCGCAGACTTAAGACTTCCCTGACCAGGGCGTCCTTATTGGCCACGGCCAGGGCCACCGTGCGGAAACCCAGCCGGGAATACTGGTCGATGTAGCGCTTCAGCTGGGCCGCGCCGCCCTCAGAGGTGTAGCAGAGGGTGATGATCAGCTTTTTGTGCTGTTCCTCCGACCGCTGCAGTACCGCCAGATCCTGATTGACCTGATGGAAGACCTGATCGATATCCTCATTCCAGTCACAGCGCCTGACCACCTCCAGACCCACCATGGTGATGGGCATGTTGATGGCGCGGATTTTCATGGTCAGCTTTTCCTGAAGGGTTTCCAGCATGGTCTTGAAGGATCCCATGTCATAGATCACAATCACGCCGCCGCCCCGGTCAATCTTTAACAGCATCTCCTCCAGGTCATGCATGGCCTCTTTGATTTCCGTGGAAAGCTCCATGTCAAAGGCGTAGGCCTTGTCGCTCTGGGTCAGCATGTTGGTGGTCTCCGCCAGATATCGGGCCGCGCCCCTGCCGTGCATGCAGTACAGCAGCACCGGTTTGCCGGCCTCCTCTCTGGGTTTGATGATGAACATGGTCAGAAGCACCACCTCCGCGATGTCCAGAGACAGGCCCAGCTGCTCTCCCACATGGTTGGCCAGATCCAGAACCGCCGCGTATTCCCGCGGATATTCCTGGATAGTCGCCCGAATCTGCTCATCCGTAACCCTGGAATGCTCCACCGGATTCATGGTCAGCAGGGAATTCAGATGCAGACATACCCCGTAAAACACATTGGAATCGTACTCCCTCCCCATGTCCTTTTTTAATTTGTCAAAAAAGGCGCTGACCATATCGATGACGCGCTGATCCACGCTCTTGGAAAGCTGCTCTAAATTGATTTCCTTATTTTTCTCCCGGCTGGTGGCAAGTATAAGCCATTTATGATAATGTCCTTATATACCACAAGAGAAAATGTCCCAA
>JAJPYH010000263.1 GCA_021205045.1 Lachnospiraceae bacterium
CTGACACAATTGGTGGAAATTGCGAAAATTCAGAGTACAGAGGCATCCAATAAAATTGAGGGTATCTATACTTCGGATGAACGCCTGAAAAAGATTGTCCTGGACAAGACAATGCCGAAATCCAGGAATGAGAGAGAAATCGCCGGATACAGAGATGTTCTGACAACAATTCACGAGAGCTAATATAAAGCCTTCTTATTTTCTGCAGCTGCATCGGAATCTGTATCGTTATCATGGCGCATCCATCGGAGGAAATTATAAAAACCAGGACAATGTCATTGCGGAGGAAAACGCAGATGGCAGTTATCGCGTACGTTTTCAGCCAACGCCTGCATGGCGGACCGCTGAGGCCATTGAACAGCTTTGCGGGGCTTATGAGAAAGCGTTGGGAAATCCGGAATATGATCCGCTGATTCTGATGCCCATGTTTATACTGGATTTTCTCTGTATTCATCCATTCAACGATGGCAATGGGCGCATGAGCAGACTCCTGACACTGCTCCTGCTTTATCGCAATGGCTATATTGTGGGGAAATATATCTCCATTGAAAAGCTGATTGAAGGGACAAAGGAAACATATTATGAGGCTCTTCAAAGCAGTTCAGCTGGGTGGCATGAATCGGAGAACGACTATCTGCCTTTTGTACGATATATGCTGGGGATTGTTGTTGCGGCGTACCGCGATTTCTCAGAGCGCGTGGAGATTATGATCATGAAGGGAATGTCAAAACCGGAAAGGGTTCGGGAAATGGCCAAAAACTGTCTCGGGAAATTCACAAAGGCCGATATTATGAAACTGTGCCCTGATATCAGTCAGATTACAGTTCAGAGAACCCTGATTGAATTGCAGAAAAGCGGTGAAATTCAAAAAACCGGCGGTGGACGGTACACCTCTTACGTGTGGAATGGAGAAAAGTCAGAATGATTACGGGGGAATTAAAAAACAGAATTGACAGTCTTTGGGATATTTTCGCGGCAGGAGGACTGGTCAACCCATTGGATGTGATAGAACAGATAACTTACCTGATGTTTATTCGTGATCTGGATGATACAGACAATCTTCGTGCCAGAGAGAACGCCATGCTCGGTCTTGCCTATGTCAGTATTTTTCCGGGTGAGGTGGAAATATTGGGGCGCAGAATTCCGGGCAACCAGTTGAGATGGTCAGTATTCCATGATTATGAGGCCGGACGGATGTATGTCAACATGCAGGAGTGCGTTTTTCCGTTTATCAAGGGGCTGCACGGGGATAAAAACAGCGCCTATTCCAAATATATGGCTGACGCCATTTTTAAGCTTCCAACGCCGCTTGTCTTAAGCCGGGTCGTGGATTGTCTGGATGATATTTACGCAAGGATGACGCAGGTTCATGATGCGGATATTCGTGGAGACGTGTATGAATATTTGCTGAGCAAAATTTCTCAGTCTGGTTTAAACGGGCAGTTTCGGACACCGCGCCATATCATCCGTATGATGGTGGAAATGATGGATCCCACGCCGGAGGAAACCATATGTGATCCTGCCTGCGGCACCTCCGGCTTTCTGGTTTCAGCGGGAGAGTACTTAAAGGAAAAGTACAGGCAGGAAATTTTCTTCAATCGTGAGAAAAGAGATCATTATATGAATCAGATGTTTCATGGCTACGATATGGACCGCACCATGCTGCGGATCGGAGCCATGAATATGATGACTCATGGAGTGGATAACCCGTTTATTGAGTACAGGGACAGCCTGTCTGATCAGAATCCGGATCAGGATCGGTACAGTCTGATTCTGGCAAATCCGCCTTTCAAAGGCAGCCTGGACGCAGCTTCCGTTTCTGAAAGCCTTTTGAGAGTCTGTAAGACAAAGAAAACGGAGCTGTTGTTTTTGGCATTGTTTCTGCGGATGCTGAAGGTGGGCGGGCGTTGTGCCTGTATCGTCCCTGACGGCGTTTTGTTTGGCTCATCAAAGGCTCACATGGACATCCGCCGGAATATCATAGAAAATAATCGTCTGGAGGCTGTGATTTCCATGCCGTCCGGTGTGTTTAAGCCTTATGCGGGGGTGTCGACGGCGGTTCTGGTCTTCACGAAGACCAATTACGGCGGGACAGATCAGGTCTGGTTTTATGACATGAAGGCGGATGGCTTTTCCCTGGATGACAGGCGCACTCCAGTCAATGAAAATGACATTCCTGATATTGTGGAGCGTTTTCATCATTTGGAGGATGAGAAGGAGAGAAAGCGTTCCGAGCAAAGCTTTTTTGTACCTAAACAGGAAATTGTGGATAACGGGTATGATCTTTCCATCAATAAATATAAGAAGACGGAGTATGTTCCTGTAGAATATCCATCCACAAAGGAGATCATGGCTCAGCTTTATACGCTGGAGCAGGAGATCGAGGGGGGATTGATGAAGCTGGAGGGGATGTTGTGAGGGTGAATTGGTGGATAGAACGCTCAGTGCTGCAGATGATTACGGCTGATCATTGCTGATGGATCTGACGATCAGAGGGAAGTCCTTATGGAAAAGAAGGCGTTAAAAGATATATGTATTTTGAATATGGGCCAGTCTCCGGCGTCCAGTTCCTATAATGACAGGGGAGAGGGGCTGCCATTTTATCAGGGAAATGCGGACTTTGGCGAGTATTCGCCGATAACAAGGATGTGGTGCAGTGAGCCATCCAGGGTTGCGAATGAGGGAGATGTTTTAATATCAGTAAGAGCTCCGATTGGAGCTATGAATGTGGCTTCTGAAAGATGCTGTATTGGAAGAGGGCTGGCGGCATTGACGCCCAATAAGGCTGTATGCCTGCCGGAGTATTTTTTTATGCGGTGCAAAGCCGTGTGGAGGAGCTGAAATCTCAGGGAACCGGGAGCACCTTTAAAGCGGTGGGAAGGAAGGTTCTGGAAGAAACGCTGATTCCGGTGTATTCTCTGGAGGAGCAGGAGCAGATTGTGCAAAAGGTACAGGCGGTTGAGGCGCTGATCAGAAAGAGGCGGTATCAGATTGCGCTGTTGGATCAGCTTGTCAAATCCCGATTTATCGAGATGTTTGGCGATCCCGTAGATAACGAAATGGGCTGGAGAACCTGTCCTTTGGAAAAGGCATGTATTGCTATTGTCGATTGCCCACATTCCACACCGAGTTACACCAGTGAGAGAACTGGTTTTATGTGTATTCGTACATCTATTGTAAAGAAGAATCGTATTTTATGGGATGACATTGAGTACATTCCTGAGGATGAATATATTCAGCGAATTAGTCGTAGGAAGCCGAAAAAAGGTGATGTTATTTATACGCGTGAAGGTGCTATTCTGGGGATTGCAGCTGTAATTGATAGGGAATGCAATGTGGCTCTCGGACAGAGATCAATGCTTCTTTCCCCTAACCCGGATAAACCGGAATAGCTTTGCAATCCTCTGCTTTTCTGATATATT
>JAJPYH010000102.1 GCA_021205045.1 Lachnospiraceae bacterium
ATGTAAAATAATAGTTGACCAAATGTAAAAACAGTGCTATATTATTACCATAAAGCAAACGGTAGCATTTTTACAAATGCACAAATTCAAAGCATGGAAGGGCAGAATAGGATAAGCTGAATTCCATGGGAGAGGAGAACAGGTGAAAACGGGTGTAAAAAAAGTTCCGCAGGAGAAGCGGGACAAAAACAGAGGAATACACAATACAGTTGTATATGTGATACAGCACTGGCAGCTGTATGTGTTATTCCTGATGCCGGCACTGGTGCTGACGATCATCTTCAAGTATCTGCCGATGGGAGGTATCCTGATCACATTCAAGGATTACAATCCTATCAAGGGCATCTGGGCAAGCGAGTGGGTCGGGTTCAAGCATTTTCAGAGGTTCTTATCCTCTCCCAACTTTATCAAGTACCTGATCAACACGCTGAAATTGAGCATTTACGGTCTGCTGTGGGGGTTCCCGGTTCCGATTTTGCTGGCCTTTCTGCTGAACAGGATTAACAGTGTGGCGGTGAAAAAGAAGGTGCAGCTGGTGCTTTACCTGCCGAATTTTATTTCGGTGATCGTTCTCTGCGGTATGGTCAGAATTCTTTTGTCCGTCACCGGACCGATCAACCTGTTTCTGGGAAGGGCTTATAAGGGAGGATCAGGATGAAAAAGAGAAAAATCGGAAGACTGTCCCTGCAGGACAGAATCTTTACATACGGCGGTTACCTTCTGCTCGGAGTGTTTGTTGCGGCCATTATCTTACCGGTCGTCTATATCATCATTGCATCCTTTATGGATCCGATTACACTGCAGAATTCAGGGATCACCTTTGACATCAGCAAATGGACAGTGACCGCATACGAGAGAGTGTTTACTAATTCATCTATCTGGACGGGCTTCAGAAATTCGGTCGTATATTCTCTGGTGTTTACAGTTATTTCGGTGTTTGTGACATTGCTGGCGGCCTATCCCATGTCCAGAACGGATTTCAGGGGCAGAGGGTTTTTCAATGTTATTTTCATCATCACCATGTTTTTTGGCGGTGGCCTGATCCCTACATACCTGCTGGTCAGTCAGCTGGGTCTGCTGAATTCCATGTGGGCAGTTATTCTTCCCGGTTCCTTCAGTGTATGGAATATGATCATAGCCAGAACCTATTACCAGGGAATCCCCACGGAGCTGAGGGAGGCTGCGGATGTGGACGGAGCCAGTGAAATCGTATTCTATTTCAAAATATTGCTGCCGGTCTGTACGCCGATTATCGCGGTGCTGGCACTGTGGCAGTTTGTGGGCATGTGGAACAGCTATTTTGACGCCATGATTTACCTGAATGACGCTTCCAAACAGCCGCTGCAGCTGGTGCTGCGCGCCATCCTGATCCAGAATCAGCCGGACTCGGGTATGATATCCGATATGCAGAGCACGGCGGAAAGAGCGCAGATGGCGGAACTGTTAAAATATGCGACGATCATTATTTCGAGTCTGCCGCTGCTTGTCATGTATCCGTTTTTCCAGAAATACTTTGCCAGCGGCATTATGGTAGGTTCGGTAAAAGGATAAATGTAAAAAATCAGGAGGAAAAAATTATGATGGACTTAAGGTTAAAGAGCATTTCCAGGAGAGACTTTATGAAGGGAATGATGATCGGGGGCGTGGCGGCCGGTTCCGCGGGTCTTCTGTCAGCATGCGGGAGCAGCAGCTCCGCGACAGTCAGCGACGGGGAATTCCAGGAGGTGGATGCGTCGGAGCTGGAATTTCCGCTGGCGGAGACAGCTGTCATTTCCGGCATGATCAGCTATCCTTCCGGCACGGACGAGGACATCAGCAGCCGCACGATTTTTAAGCGGATCCAGGAAGCGACCAATGTGGAGGTGGATTGGACAGCCATCCAGTCCGACCAGTGGGGCGATAAGATCACGCTTGCCATGGCAAATCTGGATACACTGACTGACTTTGTCTTTACGGCGAGCTTTGGAGACGCGACGCTGTTAAAGTATGCGGTGAGCCCGGATTTGCTTCACTGGGAGTATCTGCCGGCGGCTCTGGCGCCGGACGAAGCCTTTGACAGGGAAGGCAGTTTTTCGGGGAGCGCCCTGACGCTTCCGGACGGGCGGCATCTGCTGATGTATACAGGCGTCCGGAGAAAGCTGCAGGACAACGGTGAGGAGCGGGAGGTTCAGGCCCAGTGCATTGCCATAGGGGATGGAATGGAGTATGAAAAATATTCCGAAAACCCTGTTCTGGATGAGAGGGATTTACCGGACGGCGGCAGCAGGTTTGATTTCAGAGATCCCAAAATATGGCAGAAAAAGGATGGGACCTACGCCTGTGTGGCCGCAAACCGGAGAGAGGACGGAAACGGACAGCTTCTGCTGTTTTCCAGTCCCGATGGTCTGAGATGGGACTATGAGAAGGTGCTTTTTGCCAATGACGGACGCTTCGGTACTATGTGGGAGTGCCCGGATTTTTTTGAACTGGACGGGAAATGGGTGCTTTTGATCAGCCCCATGGAGATGTTTCCCAAAGAGATGGAATATCATAACGGGAACGGGACTCTCTGTGTGACAGGAAGCTTTGACGAACAGACCAATACGTTTCAGGAGGAGACAGATCAGGCGATTGATTATGGAATTGAGTTTTATGCGCCGCAGACCATGCGCGCGCCGGACGGGCGCAGGATTATGATCGGGTGGATGCAGAACTGGTATACTCTGATTTATTCCCGGGAGCAGAAATGGTTTTGGCAGATGAGCATTCCCAGGGAGCTGTCTTATCGCAATGGGCGGCTGTATCAGAGGCCGGTCAGGGAGTTGGATGCTCTCAGGCAAAACCGGGTGGAGTATCATGGCGTGCCGGTCAGCGGGGAGGTGCGCCTGGATGGAATCCGGGGGAGAAGGATTGATATGGAGCTGACCCTTTATCCCGCAGAGGGAGAGGAGATTTACCGGAAGTTTGCGGTTCGTTTTGCCCAGGATGAGAAATTCCATACCGCTTTCAGCTTTCGCCCCTCAGAGTCAGTGCTGAAAGTGGACAGGAAGTTTTCCGGAACCCGGAAGGCGCTGATTCATCAGAGGCGGTGCCGGGTCAGCAGCAGGGATGGCGGACTGAAGCTGAGATTAATCCTGGATCGGTTCAGCGCGGAGGCCTTTATCAATGACGGTGAGCAGGTCATGACTGTGACCATGTATACAACCCGGGAGGCGGACGGGATTTCCTTTTTTGCGGATGGAAAAGCGGTTATCGATGTGGTAAAATATGACCTGGTTATTTAATGTGTACAGACCACGGCTGCAGCAGTGGGTATTTCAGATAATGAGTGCGGGAAGGCCGGAAAGCTGTTTGCAGTCTTTTGATTAGAAGCATTGGAGAGTTTTAAAGTTTGAAACAGTTAGATAGTAGTGGTTAGACGAAAAATAGCGTACAGCAA
>JAJPYH010000081.1 GCA_021205045.1 Lachnospiraceae bacterium
TTCGGGACATTTTCAAAAATGCTTGACACCTTTTCCGGCCACATAAAATATCCTTCTCCATTATACGTTGCAATTCACGGTAACTATTATGCACTATTATACAAGTTCAGTAAAACCGGCCGACTGTTATCCCGCCATACCGAGGGCTTCCCGACAACGCGGCAAAACCCTCAGCTCTACTCCTGCCTGATCCCCGAAATATCCGTCCCCACAACCATGGAATAATTTGTATAATACACCACAAACCCCGGCTTCGCCCCATTGGGCTTTTTCACATGCTTCTTCTGAATATAATCAATCTCCACCTTATCCTGATCCCTGTTTTTACTGTAATAGGCCGCCAGCCTGGCCGCCTCCTCAAAGGTCCGGTCCGGAAGAAGAGTCTCCCCGTTTGTCTTTACCACCACATGAGAGCCGGGACAGTTTTTGGCATGAAACCACCAGTCGTTCCCCTGAGCCTCCTTAAAGGTCAGCTGATCATTCTGAAGATTATTTTTGCCGACAAAAATATCATAACCGTCGCCGCTGACATAATGCCAGGGTTTGTTGACCGTCTTTGGCTGCTTTTTCGTGCGCTCCTTTGACTTGCGGATATGCCCGGTTAAAAGAAGCTCCTCCCTGATCTGGGACAGATCCGCCTCGCACTGGGCCATGTCCAGAGCGGCGGAAACGCTCTGCAGATAATCGATTTCCGCCTTTCCCTGGGCGGTCAGCTCCGTTAAGGCCTCATAGGTGCGCTTCATTTTGGCATATTTTTCAAAATATTTTTTCGCGTTGTCCATTACCGGAATATCCGGATTCAAGGGAATCGTGATTTCCTCATTGGTGTAATAATTCAGCGCCCGGAAGCTTTTGCTGCCCTCCGGCACCGAGTAGCCGTAGGCGGTGATCAGCTCCCCGTACACGCGATATTTTTCACGTTTCTCCGTATCCTTTATCTGTGTCATCTGAAGATCATACTTTTTTACATTGCGCTCCAGAGCCGTCTGCACAATCCGCCGCAGATCCGCGGAGCGCTGCCGGATTCGGTCCGCCGCGTTCTTTTCCCCATAATAATCCTGAAGCAGAGTGGAAATGCTGTCATATTTCTTCTGCGCCTGCTCCGAATACAGCGTACAGGGAAGCACGAAATACTCCTTTGGCACTCCGGCCTGATAGACAATCAGGGGAGTATACCGCCCCTCTTTGATCTGAGTAATCATCCTCTGAAAACACTCCGCCAGCGCGTCTGTCTGTTCCTCTGAGAGCACGTTCGCCGGGAAATCGGCGTCGATTCCTGCCTGACAGCACAGCTCCTGGGCCATGACCGGACTGATGCCGGTGAAGCCGGAATAAATCGCCTTGTATGCGGGCATGGGTCTGGTCTTCAAAAGCCCTCCCAGTTTTGCAGCGATATCAAAGGTCAGCGGATCCTCCTTGGCCTGGGTCACGGGAAGAAAATATTCCCTGCCAGGCAGAACCTCCCGCACGGAGCTGACCATACCGGAAATATGCTTAATGCTGTCAATGATCGTATTATCATCCTTCAGAAAGATGATGTTGCTGTATTTTCCCATCAGCTCGATCACCAGCGTCTTCTGACAAAGATCCCCAAGCTCATCCATGTGCTCAATCTGAATATGAATGACCCGCTCCAGCCCCGGCTGTGTGACTGACAGAATCCGCCCGTTCTGGATGTGCTTGCGCAGCAGCATGCAGAAATTGGGGGCGGTGACAGGACTGGGCTTATTCTGCTCCGTCAGATATGCCAGGGGAAGGGAAGCGTTCACCGACAGCACCAGCCGGTATTGCCCCTGAAAGGTTTTGATTGTGAGCAGCAGCTCATCCGGTTCCGGTTGCGCTATCTTACTGATCCGCCCGCCTGAGAGAGTATCATTTAACTCTCTGGTCAGACCGGAAATCGTGATTCCATCGAATGCCATAATAATTTACTTTCCTTTGATGCATAGTAATGTCCATGTCAGCGGACATGCACACCCGCAGGATATTCCCTGTGAAGTCGTGCCCATGCCGCTTCTTCTCATTATAGTACAAAACAAAAAGAATCACAACCGGAAGGAAAAGGATGATTTTCGGATGCAGCCGGCATCTTTTTGCTCATGATGAAACTAAAGCGTCATTCAAAATACCAGGAAAATGGCTATATTCTGTACTGGTATCGCAAGATACACAAAATTCTTATCAGGAGGTTTTCCAATGAAAATGACAAAAGAAGAAATGGTAATCCGGGAGATCATCGGTCCCGGCCGGGGAGACACTAACGCTTTGAGCTGTGCCGTCCAGGTTGCTGAACAGCTGCTTTTTGAGGGACAGAAGGGCAGCTGCATAAGCAGCATCTGTGTGACACGGGATATTTACGCAGTTGTGGCTGAGGGACTGGGACGCAGATGCAATTCAACGGCACGTCAGATTCAGCGGATGTGCGAACGGTGCTGGGATTATATGGATGAGGAACAGAAGCTGCGGTATATAGGGAAAAGCAGGTTCTCCGATGGTGCGCCCGGAGCGCAGGACATGATCTTTTACTTCGCTTTCTACTGCCATTACGGAGAATCTTATTATCAGGTGCTGAGAAGAGAGGTTGGCTTGTAAAAGAATAATCCTCAGGCCAGAGAAAAGGGCTTTCATCCGATTTTACGAAAGATAAAAGAAGGATGAAGGCTCTTTTTGCTTTAAGACTGAACAAATCACAGCACATTGACAATATAGTGGATTTAATAAAGGAGCTGACAGGGTGTAAATACCCCGTTTCTGAGACCTTGACAGAAAGGGGGCTTTTCCTATGAGTACTCTTCCTTCACTCCTTTTTCAGCCCAAACCGCCTTAAGATCGGTATCAGCAGATACCCCTTCGGGATATTATACAGCGCCTGCTCCGTCAGTCCTCCGGTCACCACCAGCAGCACCAGGTACACCAGCACCGCAAACACCACGGAAATCCCCAGGCAGACAATATTGGACGGCAGAAGGAAATAAATTCCATGATACACCAGCCAGGCCGCTGCTCCCATGGCAAGCGCCGAAAGCCCCGGCTTCAGATACACATGCACGAAATCAATCCGGCAGTCCAGAGCCTTTCGCACATCCAGCTGATTGAGCAGGCTCATCAGTCCCGCGTAAAAGAAATAAGCGATTGGCAGGGTATAGATCCCCAGATCCGTCACATACATCAGCACCACCACCAGCACAGTCTGAGCAGCCAGCGCAATACCGGCGTTTTTGACCGGCTTATTGACCATGCCGATGCCCTGTAAGATGCCGTTGGACACCGTGGAAAGAGCATAAAAGCAGGTGGAGAAGCACATCATCCGCAACAAAATCACCGCCATTGCCAGATCCGCTTCCGTGGAGAAGCTAAACAACAGCGTCAGGATTGGCTCCGCCAGCACGAACAGCCCCACCGCCGCCGGTATGGAGATCAGCATGGTGGTCTGCACCGCCACCTGCACCTGGCCCCCGGCCGTAGTCTTGCCGTCCCGCACATAGGAAGCGGAAATCACGGGAATCAGAGCCGCGCTCATGGCGGAAGCCACTGCGATGGGTACATCCGACAGAAGAACCGCCTTCCCGGAATAAATGCCGAAGACGGAATAAGCCTCCTCCTCCGCCATCCCCTTTACATTGATGGCAATCTCCGTGAACAGCCTGTTGTTCAGCGTGATATTGAAATTATAAATAAAGGTGCTGAGAATAATGGGCGTCACCACCAGCAGCAGACTCTTAAAAATCTCATCCGGCGGATCATCAAAGTGCGCGGTATCCTTACTGATCCTCTTTTGGACGCGCTTGCGGTTCATCAGGTAGGCCCAGAGCATAAACAGAAGCGCCGTCACCACACCGGCCCCGGTGCCGATGGCGCTTCCCATGGCGCCGTACTCCGGCTCGGCGTATATTTTCATAAAATAGCCGGCCGCGCCGAGGCTGACCACTGCGTTTAAGATCTGTTCAAAAATCTGAGAAATGCTGGTGGGTGCCATATTTTTGTGGGCCTGAAAATAGCCCCGCAGCACCCCCAGGAAACCATAGATAAATACAGTGGGAGCGAACACCCGAAGAACCAGGGAGGCCTTGCCGTTGACCAGCACTCCCGCCCCGAAAAATAAGACCAGGGCGGCGATCAGGCCGATTGCCCCCACATAAATCAGGGCGCAGTAAAAAATCCGCTGGGCGTTTTTGTACTGACGCTGCTCCAGCTTTCCCGCCATCAGCTTGGAAATGGCCGAGGGGATGCTGTAGGAAGACAGCAAAAGCACGATGGTATACACATTATACGCCGTGGAATAATAGCCGTTGCCCTCGTCCGTCAGGATATTTGCCAGCGGAACACGATAAAGCAAGCCGATCAGGCGGCTGATAATACCAGCCGCCGCCAGAATACCGGCCTGCTTTACAAATTCTGCATTATTTGATTGATGTTGTGTATCACTTGTATTTTTTGCCATCTTATCCGATCAGCCAGTCGTACATCTCCTGGTATTTTGCAGCGGAAACCTTCCACGAGAAATCAGCCGCCATTGCGCGATCCACCATCTTATTCCACTCCCGCTTTGAGTCATAATATACATGCTCCGCGTAACGGATGGTGTTGAGCATCTCATCCGCGTTATAATTGCGGAAGCTGAAGCCGGTGCCGGTGTGCGCAACCTCATCATAGGGCTGCACCGTATCCTTCAATCCTCCGGTCTCACGCACGATGGGCAGAGTGCCGTAGCGAAGCGCCATCAGCTGGCTTAAGCCGCAGGGCTCGAACAGGGAGGGCATCAGAAAGGCGTCAGCGCCCGCGTAAATCTTGCGGGACAGAGGTTCGGAATAATAGATGTTGGCGGAAACGTTGCCGTGATACTTCCAGTCAAAGTGACGGAACATATTCTCATACTGCACCTCGCCGGTACCCAGCACCACCAGCTGGATATTGTCCTGGCAGAGACGATCCATGACGTAGGCGATCAGATCCACGCCCTTCTGATCTGTCAGGCGGGAGACAATGCCGATCATCATCACGTCCTTGTCCTCATTCATGCCGAGCTCCTTCTGGAGAGCCACTTTATTCTTCACCTTCTCCTTGCGGAAGTTCTTCGGCGTATAATTCTGATAGATCAGCGGATTGGTCTCCGGGTTGAAATCCGTATAGTCAATGCCGTTCACAATGCCGCGCAGATCATTGCTGCGGGCCTGCAGAAGGCCGTTTAAGCCCTCGCCGTAGAAATCGGTCTTGATCTCCTCAGCATAGGTCTCGGAGACGGTAGTCACCGCGTCCGCATAGACGATGCCGCCCTTTAACAGGTTGGCGTCCTTGTATGCCTCCAGCTTGTCCGAGGTAAAGAAGGAATCCGGCAGACCCGTGATGCTCCTGACCTCCGGGATGCTCCACTTGCCCTGGAACTTCAGGTTATGTATGGTCATAACCGTCTTAATATGCCAGAAAAATTCATTGCCCTGGAACCGCTCCTTGAGATACACCGGGATCAGGCCGGTCTGCCAGTCATGGCAGTGAATCAGGTCAGGCCTGAAGCCGATCAGGGGCAGCGCCGACAGAACCGCCTTGCTGAAGAAGGCATACTTCTCAATCTCAAACAGGCCGTCGTCGCCGTAGGGCTTGGGGCCGCTGAAATAGTATTCATTGTCGATGAAGTAATACTGAATGCCGTCTACCTCCGCCTCCAGAACGCCCACATAGACATTTTTCCAGTTGTAGTCCATGTAGAAGCTGGTCAGGAAGGTCATCTTCTCCTTCATCGCGTCCTTCATGCAGCCGTACTTCGGCAGAAAGACCCTCACGTCATAGGCTTCCCTGTCCAGGCTCTTTGGCAGGGAACCCACCACGTCCGCCAGTCCGCCTGTCTTGATAAAGGGTACGCCTTCAGACGCTGCAAATAAAATATTTTTCATGTGTTGTAATCCTCCATAAGAATTTCTCTTCCGAATCAGCATAACACAAAATTCATCATTTTGAAAGGGAAACTATTCTTTTTTTAGTGCTTTCGGACAGATAATCTCCATTTTCCTGAATTTTCATGGTCATCTTCCCTTGTTTTGCAGCCGGATTCTGTCGGAAATCAGGGCAATGAACTCGGAATTCGTTGGTTTTCCCTTTCCGGTGTTGATGGTATAGCCGAAAAGTCCGTCCAGTGTCTCCATCTTGCCCCGGCTCCAGGCCACCTCGATGGCATGGCGGATGGCCCTCTCCACCCGGCTGGAGGTGGTGTCAAAGCGTTTGGCGATGGTGGGATACAGAATCTTGGTGATGGAGCTGAGCATGTTGTTGTCCTCCACGCTCATAATGATAGCCTCCCGCAGGAACTGATAGCCCTTAATGTGAGCGGGCACTCCGATCTCGTGAATGATATCCGTCACTGCTTTTTCCAGATCAAAATCCTGGGCAGGCTCCTTTGGCTTTTCCGAAACAGCGGAAGTCTGTGTCACGCCCTCCTGTCCGATTTTGAAGCTTCCCGGCACGGTGATCATAATCTGGAACTCACGCTTTGTCTGTATCAGATCGTCAAGTATTTTGTAAACGTTTTCATTATCCTTGGTCGAGGTAAGCTGTAGCTGTTCCATGTTTTCTCCTCCTATTTTTCCCCTCGCTTGTCCAAATTCTAAATCCGATTGACACAAAATACAACCAAAAGCAGTCCAAAGGTTTTTGCACAAATCGACGCGGGAGAAAAATAAGTCGTTCCTGTTTGGCCGGCAAAGGAGTCTCAAAGATCTCCGCTCTGCTTTGCATGGATCCGGCACAGCAAACCATTTATCTCATATTATAGAGTTTTTCATAGATGCCGCCTCTGGCCAGCAGCTCCTCATGGGTTCCTTCCTCCGCAATACCATCCTCCGTCAGTACCAGAATCCGCTCTGCGTTGCGGATGGTGGAGAGTCTGTGAGCGATGACCAGGGTGGTGCGGTTCTGAGCCAGCTTTTCCAGGGATTCCTGCACCACTCTCTCACTCTCGTTGTCCAGAGAGGAGGTGGCCTCATCAAAGATCAGAATGGGCGGATTTTTGAGGAAAACCCGGGCGATGGAGAGGCGCTGCTTCTGGCCGCCGGAGAGCTTGATGCCCCGCTGGCCGATGTCCGTGTCATACCCCTCCGGCAGGCTCATGATAAACTCATGGGCATTGGCGCTTTTAGCGGCGGCGATGACCTCCTCTCTGGAGGCGTCAGGACGGCCATAGAGGATATTTTCATAAACGGTTCCCGCAAATAAGTACACATCCTGCTGCACAATGCCGATCTGTCTGCGCAGACTTTTGAGGGTCAGCTTCCTGATATCTGTGCCATCGATACTGATGCTGCCCTCCTCAATGTCGTAAAAGCGCGGAATCAGCGAGCAAAGAGTGGTCTTGCCGGCGCCCGAAGAACCCACCAGGGCCACATAGCTGCCTGCAGGAATCTCCAGGCTCACATGCTTTAAAACCTGGGGCGTATGCTCATTATAGGCAAAAGAAACCCGGTCAAAGGAAATATCGCCCTCAAAGGCTGGAGCCTCCACCGCGTCCGGCGCATCCTGAATGTCCGGTTCGATAGCCAGAATCTCCAGAAAACGCTCATAACCGCTGTAGCCGCTCTGGAACTGCTCGGTAAAATTGATCAGGGTTTTGATGGGCTCTGTAAATACACTGATATACAAAAGGAAGGTCAGCAGATCAGTCACATCCAGGCTCCCCGCAGTGATAAACCAGGTGCCGGCCACCACCACCAGAATCTGAATCAGGGTGGAAAAGCTGCTCATTCCTCCATTATAAATGCCCATAAAGAAATAGCGTTCCTTCTTGGAATCCAGGAACTCGTCATTGCCCTTTGCAAATTTCTGACACTCAATCTCCTCATTGGCAAAGGATTTCACCACCCGGATGCCGGACAGATTATCCTCGATCTGAGCGTTGATTTCCGCTAACCGCGCCCGGTTTTTGCGGGCGGAGATCATCATGTATTTGTTGACCACCCAGGCGTAAACGGCCATCACAGGCACCATGACAAAGGCCGCCAGTGCCAGCTTCGGGCTGATGGAGCACAGGATCGCAAGCGCCCCGATGATCTTAATCACGGAGATCACAATATTATCCGGGCCGTGATGCAAAAGCTCCGTGATATCAAACAGGTCGGAGGTGATGCGGCTCATCAGCTGCCCCACCTTTTCGTCGTCGTAGAAAGAAAAGGACAGCTTCTGATAATGATCAAAAATCTCCGCCCGCATATCATACTCAATTCTGGCGCCCATCACATGGCCATAGTAAGAAATATAATAATTACAGAAAGCGGACAAAAGGACCAGTAAGAACATGAGCAGGCCAAGCTGCAAAATCTGCGGCAAAGTCTCCTCCCTGGGCATATAAATCACCGTTCCGGTAATCCGGCGGATCATCAAAGGCAGCGCCAGCGCCGCAGCGGACTGCAGCACCGCGAAAAACATATCCGCCCAGAAAACGCCCAGATAGGGCTTATAGTATTGTATCAGTTTTTTCAGATTTTCCTTCATGTAAATTTCATTTCCTCCTCATGATTCCTCATAAAACAGGGAAGGCCGTTTTCACTTTGCAAAACTTCCTTCCCATCACAGGTTGACCAGGATGTCTTTCCTCTGGTACAGTGTTTCGTAAACGGCCAGTTCCTTTGAAGTCGCCGCACCGGTATCAACGCTTTCTATTCTGTTAAAATAACCGTCCCGTAAATACGGCCACCGTCCTGGGCCGCAGGGTATAGCCGTGAGTGATCCTTTTTTCCTGAAGCTCATGGAAGCAGTAACGGCCCTTCTCATCCCCGTAAGTGTCCGCGGAGAGATACCATTCTCCCTGCTGCTTTAAATCAGGGAGCGTAATGTACACATCCTCCCAGTAAGTATTGATGGCCAGATATACCAGATCATCTTTCCCTTTTTCTGAGTCATATCCGGCAAAGCTGACGCAGAAGGTTCTCATGGAATACTCCAGATCCTCTGTCACCTTAGCGTCCGGCGCGTGAACCTTCAGTCTCGCCATACCGCACACCGGGTCGGGCAGACGCTTGCGGATGACCATATGCTCCCTGCGGTAGTGAATCATAAATTTAAAGAACTGAAATAAATCCTGATTCTTTTCCAGAAGGCTCCAGTCCAGCCAGGAAATCTCATTGTCCTGGCAATAGCTGTTATTATTGCCAAATTTGGTATTGCCAAACTCATCCCCTGCCAGAAACATGGGCGTACCCCGGCTGCACATTAAAACCGCCACCGCGTTGCGAATCATCCGGTATCTGAGCTTTAACACCTCCGGATCGGAGGTCTCCCCCTCCGCCCCGCAGTTCCAGCTGTGATTGTCATCACTGCCGTCCGTATTGTGCCAGCCGTTATTCTCATTATGCTTGTCATTGTAAGCGTAGAGATCGTACATGGTAAACCCGTCATGGCAGGTGAAGAAATTGACGCAGGAATCGTAGCCCGCGTATCTGTCGTTGTCATACTCAAAGCCGCCGTACAGGTCAATGGAGCCGCAGATGCTCATCATGGCGGTATGGCCCATCCAGTTTTCTCCCTTCAGATAGCCCCGCATTGCATCCCGGTAGCGGCCGTTCCACTCCGCCCAGCGCTTGCTGGCGGGAAAGCTTCCCACCTGGTACAGCCCGCCCGCGTCCCAGGCCTCAGCGATCAGCTTCACCCGGCTCAACACCGGATCATAGGCCAGACTCCTCAATAACGGCGGGTTATTCATGGGCGAGCCGTCCTCATTTCTGCCAAGGATGGTGGCCAGGTCAAAGCGGAAGCCGTCCACCCGGTAGTTGATGGTCCAGTACCGGAGGCTCTCCGTCACCAGATTCTGCACGATGGGATGACTGCAGTTCAAGGTATTGCCACAGCCGCTGAAATTATAATAATTGCCGTCCGGCGTCAGCATATAATAAATCTGATTGTCAAAGCCCTTGAAGGAAAAGAAGGGCCCCCGCTCATTGCCCTCCGCCGTATGATTGAACACCACATCCAGAATCACTTCGATATCATTCTTGTGAAGCTCCCGGATCAGCTCCTTTAACTCCCGGCCCGCGAAATTTTTCTCATCCACGGAGGCATACTCCGCGTTGGGCGCAAAAAAGCTGACCGTATTGTAGCCCCAGCACTCCAGCAGCTGCTTTCCGTCCACCTCCCGGGCGTTCATGTACTCGTCAAACTCAAAAACCGGCATCAGCTCCACGGCGTTGATCCCCAGCTCCTTCAGATAAGGAATCTTTTCCTGGATACCGGCGAAGGTTCCCCTGTGGCTGACCCCGGAATTCTCATTCTGGGTAAAGCTCCTGACATGAAGCTCATAGATGACCAGATCGCTCATGGGCTTGGCGGACTGGGTCTCATTGCGCCAGTCAAAATTGTCCGACACCACTCTGGCGTGATAGTGACCGGGCTTCTTCCCCCAGACGCCCTGACAGGCCACGGATTTGGCATAAGGATCCAGCAGAACCGCGTTTTTATTGAAAATATGTCCCTTCGCCGGTTCATAAGGGCCGTCAATACGGTAAGCGTACTCAAATTTGGAAATATCCAGGCCATACACCATCATGGAATATACATCCCCGATCTGAAATTCCTTCGGGAAAGGCAGAACCGCGTAGGGCTCGTCCTCCCCATTGTGGAAAAGAAGCAGCTCACAGGATGTGCCAAAATGAGTATGCACAGTAAAATTAACGCCATCCATTAAAGGAGTGGCGCCGTTCCACTCAAAAATGCCCTGATGGACATAGTAATCCCCGATCTTCTTGGTGGGAATCATATTTTTCACCCGCACTGCCGCCAGGCCGTTGATTTCGATCATATCTATCGTCCGCCTTTCAAGCTGATTCATACCAGCACCAAAATTTTCCAAAAAGCTCTTATCCAAGTATAACCCATCTTTTCTCATAAGTCACGAAAATTTTCCTGATTTCCTTCAGTTGTTGTTACAACATGCAGCTATGCTGAACCTGCTGTAACAGAGCGTGGAAATGAAATATCTGTTTCGCGATTTCTGTGTCCTGCACAGCATGAGCGAAACAGATATTTCATTTCCACGCGACTATTTGCTGTCTACTGTTCCAGCATGGTAGTCAGAAACACTCCATACCCCTTCTGGGGCGCATTCACAAACACATGGGTCACCGCTCCGATCACCTTATCATCCTGAATAATCGGGCTTCCGCTCAGGCCCTGAACAATACCCCCGGTCAGCTCCAGAAGCTCCGGATCCGTAACAGTGATTTCCAGAGCTTTGTTCTGCTCCGAGGCGTCTGTCCGGACAGCCGTGATCTCCACATCATAAAACCTTCTCTCCCCATCCACGGTGCAGATGATCTGAGCTGCTCCCGTGTCAACCTCCTCCGGATACCCCACAGCCAGAGACTCCCACTGGGTCATGCGGGAGCGCAGCGCAGTATGACAGCTGCCGAAAATCCCATACTCATTGTTCTGATAAATATCTCCCAGAAGCTGATCCGCCCTGTACTCTATGACGCCCGTCAGTTCCCCGGGAGAACCGCTCTCTCCCTTTTTGACAGCCAGAATTTCCGTCTCATACAGACTTCCCTGCTCCAGATGGACAATCTCTCCGGTATCACTATCGTGGATGCCGTGTCCCAGCGCGCCGAAGCTCCCCAGCTCGTCCATGTAGGTCAGAGTGCCAATTCCCTGGGCATTGTCTCTGATCCAGATACCCAGCTGGTATTCTCCTTCCTTATTTCTCACCGGCGTCACCTTCGTGTCAAAAACCTGATTGTTTCTGTTGACTGTCAGGATCAGGCTTTCCCCGCCGCTTTTCTCCACGATGCTCACCATGTCGGATTTTGAGTCCACAGCCTCACCGTTGACCGCCAGAATGTAATCCCCCGTCTGTAATACATATTCCGCCGGGCTCACGCTGCCTGACGCCGTTTCCACCGCCTCCACGCTGACCACCATCACCCCTTCCGTCTCAATATAAATACCAATGGGAATGCCGCCGGGAATCACATAAGTACGGTCCACCACCTCCAGGGACACGGTTTTCACACTGAAGATTCCCAGAAGCTTCAGCTCCATCTCGTATTCCGCCAGATTTTCGGCCACCAGCTGCACGGTCTGCCCCAGACTGACCACCATGCTGTCCGCATCGCTTTCCTTCAGCTGAATGGTTCCTGTCAGCGGCAGGTCATAATCAAAGGTCTGAATTTCCCCGCTGGTCACATGAAGGGTATCCGGCACCGCGTCGGAATAATACTGAATGGCAAAGCAGCACAGAGAAGAAAACACCGCGGTCAGTCCCAGCCAGAAAACAAATATTCTTTTGATCCACAATTCTTTTTTCATCAACCACACCTCTGACAGAATCCGCATATATCCACAGGGCGTTCCCTGTGCAGACAGATCTGCCTTCGTCTGTACCGTCCCGGAATTATCAATCACGGGATGTTCCCTGTGCAAACAGATCTGTCCGACTTATTTTTCACGGAAAAAGAGGCGCAAGCCCAAGGCCAAAAGCCCCGATTTGCGCCTCTTATGTAGTATGGTTTATTTCGAAATTACTATTCGCAGCCATCAGAAAAAATAAAACCGGTGTACCCGCGGGACTGAAGCTGATCATTTAATCCTTCGCGTTTTTGTATTCCGCCGCCTGCGCCAGCATATCTCTGGCGTGGGCCGCCGCCGAATCGGTCAGCTTCTCCGCTCCCAGCATTCTGGAGAGCTCTCTCACCGACGCCTCCTCATCCAGAGGCTCAATGCCGGAAACCGTGCCGCCGTTCTCCACGTGCTTGGAGATCAGATAATGGGCGTCCGCCATGGCCGCGATCTGGGGCAGATGGGTAATGCAGATCACCTGATGCGTCCCGGAGAGTCTGCCCAGCTTCTCCGCCACACGCCAGGCGGTATTGCCGCTGATCCCGGCGTCAATTTCATCAAAAATCAGGGTGTCTATACTGTCCTGATCCGCCAGCACCGTCTTAATCGCCAGCATAATGCGGGACAGCTCACCTCCGCTTGCCACACTTGCCATGGGTTTTAAGGATTCCCCCGGATTGAGGGAAATCAGGAATTCCACCTCCTCCATTCCCTTCTCCCCCGGCTGATTCTTTGGCTTTAAGGCAATGGAAAACTGCACGTCCAGGAAATTCAGCTCAGACAGCGCTTTTTGAAGCATATCCGCCAGAAGCGGCGCAGACTGCTTTCTCAGAGTACTGACTGCGCCGCAGTCCTTCAGTACCTGTTCATAGGCCTGCTGTTCTTTCTGACGCAGCTCTTCCATATGCTCCTCGAAATGATCCAGCTCCTGAATTCTCTCTTCCTTGCTCCGGCAGACATCCAGGATTTCCTGAATGGTTCCGCCGTATTTATTCTTCAGACGATTGATTTCCGTCAGACGGCCGGAGACCTCGTAAAAGCTCTCCTCCTCAAAATCCAGACTGTCCGCGTACCTTTCCGCCGTCCTGGTAAAGTCAGAGAGCAGATTGTCAATGTCAATCAGAGAGCTGTCCATCTCCTGAAGCTTCGTGTCATACTCCGCCACCTGCTTTAACTCTCCCAGCGCCCGGCTGATCAGAGCGCCGGCCCCTTCATCATATCCCGTATACTCTGTACAGGCTCTCAGCGCCTCGATGATCTTCCTGGCGTGCTGCAGCCTTAAAAAACGTTCCTCCAGCGCGTCATCCTCTCCAACGCAAAGGGCGGCGGACTGAATTTCACTGATCTCATAATTTAAAAGATCCCGCTCCCGCTTCTGCCCGCTTTCGTCCAGGTTTTCATCCTCCAGCCTTGCCTTTGCCTCCCGATATTCCTCAAAATGTCCTTTCAGGCGCTCCAGATTTTCCTTCTGCTGCGCTCCCGCATAGGAATCCAGTATTTCCATCTGCCGGGAAGGCTTTAAAAGCGACTGATGCTCATGCTGCCCGTGGATATCAATCAGAAGCTCCGCCAGTTCCTTCACCTGTCTGGCGGTGGCCTGTTCCCCGTTGACGCGAATCGTGGAGCGGCTGGCCTGAATCCTTCTCTGCAGGATCACCACTTCCTCATCCGTGGAAAATCCAAGCTCATCCAGTTTGTCATAAACCTCCTGCCCCAGATTTTCAAACACCAGCTCCACCAGGGCATAATCACAGCCCCGGCGAATCATCTCCCTGTCCGCCTTGCCGCCCAGGGCCAGATTCACGCTGCCCATGAGAATGGATTTGCCCGCTCCTGTCTCTCCGGTCAGAATGTTCAGACCGGGGTGCAGATTCATGTCGCATTCCTCGATCAGAGCCAGATTTTTTACATGCAGATTGCTAAGCATTCTTTTCCCTCTGCTTTTTTCAAGCTTCTCTGAAATGATATTTCGTCTTCGCTTCCTGTTGCCGACACCGCATTCAACGTACCGGCCATTTCTCTTTTTGTATTCTGCGTCAATGCAGCAGCTTCTCCAGCTTTGCCCGCAGCTCTTCCACATCCTCCGGCGACTTTGCGGCCACGAAAATCGTATCATCCCCGGCCACGGCCCCCACAATCTCCTCAAATGCCAGATCATCCAGCGCCGCTCCCGCAGCCATGGCCATGCCGGAGGAGGTTTTGATCACCAGCAGATTCATGGCCGGTTCCATGGAAACCACGCTGGCGCGCAGAATCTCCAGCTGCCGTCTGGGAAGGCTGTCCTCCCCCGCAGGCAGGGTATATTTTTGCCTGCCTCTGCCCGCCGGGCGCTTCACCAGTCCAAGTTTTCTGATATCTCTGCTGACCGTTGCCTGCGTCACCGAAAAACCCGCCTGATTGAGCAGGGCGGTCAGTTCCTCCTGCGTCTCAATGTCCTGCTGCTGCACCAGCGTCAGGATCTCGTCCAGCCTGTTCTTTTTCATATGTTTCTCCAATTCAGACACTGCCCATCTTCTTATGTAGGGTCTCCATAGAGCTGGTGGGCTCCAGCCGGATAATCCTGGTGGTGGACTTCGCCTGGGTGATATCGATACTGTCCCCGGTATGCAGCCGCACTTTAAAGGAGCCGTCAAAGGCCACCTCCACGGGCTGATCCCTGCCCTGCCGGTCCCCGGGAATGACAAGGGTAATCAGCTGTTTGCCCGACATGACAACGCCGCGGTTAAACAGATTGTGAGGACAGATATTGGTCATGCACATGGCTGTTGCCGTAGGTTCAATGACCGGGCCGCCCGCGGAAAGATTATAGGCCGTAGAACCTGTAGGGGTACAGATAATACAGCCGTCCGCATTATACCGGCGCAGCAGCTGATGATTTAACCAGATGTCGAAACGCACTGTCTGCAGGGAACCGGCGCGGTTAATCACAATGTCATTCAGGGCCACGCTGGTAATGATCTCGCCGTTCAGGCGTTCAATCTCGCCCTCCAGCATCATCCGGTCCTCCACCATATAATCCCCTGTGACCAGCTGCTCCAGACCATCCTCCAGATGATCGCTGTCCACCTCGGTCATAAACCCAAGCGTCCCCCGGTTAATGCCCAGAAGCGGAATCCCCATGCCGTAGCTGTTGCGGGCGGCCTGCAGCATGGTGCCGTCGCCGCCAATCACCAGAATACACTGGGAGTCCTCCGGAATCTGCTCCGGCCGGATCCATTCCTCCTTTTCAAAATCCCACTTGGTAAACACCACTGAAACCTGACCGCCATGGGCCTTCATATAGTCTTCTATTCTGTGTGTCAGCTTCAGTCCCTGATCCTTATAGTCATTACTGATCACACAAACCTTTCTGATCGGTTCACGCATGCGTTTTCCTCCCTCACTTTACCGTTTCCGGGTTCCGTTTATGAAAGATGACTTTCACGGTCCAGCTCATTATGGGCCGCCGCCACGGTACTGTCAATCTTCTCTTTCCAGACCGCCTGACAGGAAGGTCCGCTCTCTTCCTCCCACATCAGCTCCGCCCGCGTCTGAGCCTCTCTCTCCTCCCATGTGACAGGCTCAAGGCTTTTCATCCCGTTTTTCTGTAAAAAAGCAAGATACTCGATGTTGCCCTCCGGTCCCCGGATCGGGGAAAAGTCCAGATCCAGCACATCAAAACCGATGAAATCCGCAAAATCCAGGATGCGTCCGATCACCTCCCGGTGAATCTGCGGATCCCGCACCACGCCTTTTTTGCCCACCTTTTCCCGGCCGGCCTCAAACTGGGGCTTGATCAGGCACACCATCTGTCCGCCGTCCCTCAGGAGACGGATCGCCGGCTGTAAAATCTTCGTCAGAGAAATGAAGGACACATCGCAGGAAGCAAAATCCATTACCTCCGGCAGATCCCCGGGCGTCAGATAGCGGAAATTGGTCTTTTCCATGCAGACCACCAGCGGGTCATTGCGAAGCCTCCAGTCCAGCTGCCCGTGCCCTACATCCACCGCATATACCCTGGAAGCTCCGTTCTGGAGCATGCAGTCCGTGAAACCGCCGGTGGAGGCGCCAATATCCATACACACCTTATCCTTCAGATCCAGTGGGAAGGAGGAAAAGGCCTTTTCCAGCTTCAGACCGCCCCGGCTGACGTATTTCATGGTGCCGCCTCTGACCTCTATATGCACTTTTTCTCCGTCAAAAAGGCTCCCGGCCTTGTCCTCCCGCTGGTTGTTCGCAAACACCCAGCCGGCCATGATCATGGTCTTTGCCTTCTCCCTGCTGGGCGCCAGCCCCTGGCTCACCAGCAGCACATCCAGGCGTTCTTTCATGCCGCAATCTTCTCTCTTATGTCTTCACTGCCGACGTTTCCCATCGGCAGACACCATTGACAGCAAACGAATTCATGTCATTTACTATCGCACTGATCCCGAACCTTGTAAGCACTCATTCCCTGTGTGATCGTGTTTCATGATCTTAAACGCTCCAGAATGCCCTGAGCCACATTTTCAGCGTCAATTCCAAGCATCCGCTTTAACTCCTCAACACTGCCGTGCTCCACAAACCGATCCGGCACACCCACACTATATAAAGGGACACAGACTCCATGCTCCAGAAGACAGGCTCCCACCGCCGCGCCATAGCCGCCGGAGAGCACGTTATCCTCCATCGTTACAATCAGCTCATGATGAACCGCCTGAACCAGCACCGCCCGCTCATCGATGGGCTTGATAAAGCGGCCGTTCACCACCGTAATATCCAGCCCCTGCTCTTTTAAGATTTCCCGAACCTCCATGGCCTCCTCCACCATGCTGCCCACCGCGAAAATCACGACCCGGCTGCCCTGATGAAGGACCTCGCTTTTTCCCATGATAATGGGTTCCGTATACTCTTCAAAATCCCGGCAGGCCCTTCCTCTGGGATACCTGACCGCCACAGGACAGGGCTGTTCCAGAGCGAATTTCAGCATCATGGCCAGCTCCCAGTCGTTTTTGGGCGCCAGAATGTGCATATTGGGCACGGAAGATAAATAAGAATAATCAAAAACGCCTTGGTGGGTTTCCCCGTCGCTGCCCACGATTCCCGCTCTGTCAATGGCAAAAACCACCGGCAGATTCTGAATGCAGACATCATGCAAAATCTGATCGTAGGCCCGCTGCAGGAAGGAGGAATAAATGGCCACCACCGGATGATAGCCTCCCACCGCCAGCCCCGCCGCGAAGGTCACCGCGTGCTGCTCCGCAATTCCCACATCAAAGAAGCGTTCCGGAAAATGCTTCTGAAAACGGGACAGCCCGGTGCCGCCGGACATGGCCGCCGTGATGGCCACCACCTTCGGATTCAATTCTCCCAGCTTGCAGATCGCCCCGGAAAATACATCCGTATAATCAGGGTAATCTTTTTCTTTTAATTTCCTGCCTGTGGCAATATCAAAGGGCTCCGTCCCGTGGAAGCGGCTTGGCTCCTTCTCCGCGGGGAGATACCCCCGGCCTTTTTGCGTGATCACATGAACCACCACCGCGCCCTTCGCCTTTTTGGCCTCCTCCAGGAAGCGCAGCATGACGGGGATGTTGTGTCCGTCCAGCGGACCCAGATAAGTGATCCCCAGCTCTTCAAACCAGTTTCCGGGCAGAATCATGCGCTTCACGCCGTTTTTGACCCGGCGAATCCCATCCACCATCTCCTCCCCCTTGTCCGGAAGGGCTAAAAGTGCGGTGGTGACCTTATCCTTCAGATTTAAATAAGTATCTCCGGTGCGCATCATGTTCAGATATTTGTGCATGCCGCCCACATTTTCGGAAATGGACATCTCATTGTCGTTGAGGACAATAATCAGATTGCTCTTGAGTCTGGCTGCGTTATTGAGAGCCTCATAGGCCATGCCCCCGGTCATGGAGCCGTCGCCGATCACCGCCACTATGGTCTCGTCCGTTCCCCGCAGATCCCGGGCCTTGGCCAGCCCTACCGCTGCGGAAATGGAAGTGGAACTGTGTCCGGTGTCAAAACAGTCGCAGTCGCTCTCCTTTCTCTTGGGGAAACCACTGAGACCACGAAATTTGCGCAGGGTGTCAAACTCCTCCTTGCGCCCGGTCAGAATCTTATGGGTGTAGCTCTGATGCCCCACATCCCAGACAATTTTATCCTTAGGCAGATTCAGACTCAGATGCAGCGCCATGGTCAGCTCCACCGTTCCCAGATTGGACGCCAGATGGCCGCCCGTCCTGCTGACGTGCTCCAGCAAAAATCTGCGTATCTCGGCTGCCATGGATTCATATTCCTCAGGCGGCAGTCCCTTGATATCATTTTCCTTCGTTATATCTTCTAACACCATATTATTTCTCCCGATGAATCAACCAGGTAATCAGCTCGTACAGGAAACTGTCTTCTGTCAGATTTATAAGAGTGATCGCCTCACGGCTTAAGCTTTCCACGTCCTCAACAGACTTCTGCAGGCCGTAAATACTGACGTAGGTCTGTTTGAAATTGCGCTCATCGCTTCCCACGGGCTTGCCAAGGATCTCCTCTTTGCCGGTCACATCCAGCACATCGTCCTGAATCTGAAACGCGATGCCGATATTGTACGCCGCCTTTTCCAGACTGCTGACGGTCTCCTCCCCGGCTCCGGCTAAAATTCCGCCGATCATCATGGCCGCCTCAATTAACGCCGCCGTCTTATGCTCATGGATAAATAAAAGCTTTTCGCCGTTGATTTTTTCCTGCCTGTTCTCCGACTCCACGTCGCAGACCTGCCCGCCGATCATACCGTAGACGCCGGCCTTGCCCGCCAGCACCTGCAGCGCCCGAATGATCCGCGGATATTCCGATGGGGACGCTGTGTCAAAGGCGCGAAGCGCCGTCTCAAAAGCAAAATTCAGAAGGCCGTCCCCGACTAAGATCGCCATGTCCTCTCCGTAGACCACATGGGTGGTCTTACGGCCTCTGCGGTATTCATCATTATCCATGGCCGGCAGATCATCATGCACAAGAGAATAGGTATGTATCATCTCCAGAGCGGCCATAAAGGGATGCAAAGCCGCCTCATTTTCACCCCCGCAGTGGATGAAGGTCTCTCTCATGAGCAGAGGGCGAATTCTCTTGCCCCCTCCCAGAACACTGTAATTCATGGCCTGAAACACCGTCTTCTGGTAACCTTCCTCCGGCGGAAGATATTGCCTGATACTCTTTTCTATCTTCTGTGCCTTTTGTGTCAGTTCTTCCTCAAAATTCATCCAGTTCTCCGTCCCGGCTCAACACGAGCACCTTTTTTCCCACACGATCAAGGGCATTGGAACAAAACTTTACCAGATTCATGCCCTCCTCATAAAAAGCAAAGGAGGCTTCCAGGGATAAATCTGATTTCTCCAGCTCCCCAATCAGGACCTCCAGACGGTCAAAGGCGTCCTCCACGGACATTTCCTCTTTTGCCCGGGTATCGTTTTCCGTCGGTTCTGCAGTGATATTTTTTTCAGAATTTTCCATGGCATTCTCCTCCGTTCTCATATTCCGATTCCTTCCGGACACCCTCCATATCCTTTCCCAGCACTCTGGCGCTTACCCTGCCATCCTGAAACCAGATACCGATCTTCTGGCCGTCGGATATCTCCGCCGCCGAACGCAGCGCGTACCCCTCCTCATCCGTCACATAGCCCAGGCCGGACTTCAGCTTCTGATAGGGGGACACCCCCTTCAAAACCGCCGTCTGCACATTCAGCCGGTTTCGATAGCCGGTCAGCTTCCTCATCATCAGATCTGGCAGCCTGTCCTGAATATCCGTCAATTGATTCTGCAGGTCGGTGAGCTTCTTTTCCATCCGCAAATCCAGCCTGTCCTGCAGATGTGCCAGCTGATTTCTCTGCTCTCTGAGCCGGGCACCTGGGTGACGGGCCGCCAGCACCTTCTCCATATATTTCAGACGCTCATAGCTTGAGGAAAGCTTCGTATTCATCTGCCCGGTCAGCTGCGCCTCCATGCTCTCCAGAGATGCCAGATAAGTTCTCACATCGTACACGGCCAGCTCCGCCGCCGCCGAGGGCGTGGGCGCTCTCAGATCGGACACAAAATCGATGATGGTGGTGTCGGTCTCATGTCCCACCGCGGAAATCACCGGCACCGTGCAGTGAAACACGGCTTCCGCCACAATCCGCTCATTGAAGGCCCACAGATCCTCAATGGAGCCGCCGCCTCTCCCCACAATCATGACATCCACCCCCTTTGCCTCCAGCGCGTGAATGCCGTTGACAATGCTTTCCGCCGCGCCTTCTCCCTGCACCTGGGCAGGGTAGAGCAAAATCTGTACATAAGGATTGCGCCTGTGGGTAATCTGAATAATATCCCGCACCGCGGCGCCGGTGGCGGCTGTCACCACGCCAAGAGTCCGGATAAAACGGGGAATGGGCTGTTTGTAACATCTGTCAAACATGCCCATCTCTTCCAGTTCCTTTTTCAGGGCCTCATACTGCTCATAAAGTCTGCCGCTGCCGGCCAGACGGACGCTCCTGGCGTACAGCTGATACTTGCCGTCCCGCTCATAGACCTCCACACTTCCCGTGGCGATCACCTGCTGCCCCTCCGCCAGGGTAAAATCAAGCCCCTTGCGGTAAGCCGCGAACATGACACAGTTTAAAGCCGCTCCTTTTTCCTTCAACGTAAAATAAATATGTCCGGAGGAGTGATACTTGCAATTGCCGACCTCCCCCTGGATGGACAGCCTCTGCAGCAGAAAATCCTGCGTGAACATATTTTTGATATAATTATTCACCTGAGTGACAGAATACACATTGGCCATGGATTTCCCCCGCGATAATGCTGTTTTCACTGGCTACGCTTCCATTCGCGGCAGCCTGTCAGCGGCTGCTCACAGGGGCTGCGGCGAGACTTTCAAAGACTGCGGTTTGCGTATCAGCCAGTGCAGGACGGGCATATTATTTTGCCGCAGTTTTCGACTGAGGTTTCACGAATTTAGCCAGCACGCCGTTGACAAAGCTGCCCGAGTTCTCCTGCCCGTACTTCTTGGCCAGCTCCACCGCCTCGTTGATCGCGGCGCCTGCGGGCACGGTATCATCCTCGCGGATCTCATACACCGCCTGCCGTAAGATCGCCAGTTCCACCTTGCCCATGCGCTTTTTTTTCCACCCGTCGGCCTTCTCCATTAAAAGAGCGTCAATCTCAGGCAGCATGGCGGCAATTTTCTCATACTTCTGTGAAATATAAGCCTCATCACTCTCAGACAGAAGCTCCCTGTCCTCTTCCAGAAGCAGCATCTTCTGCTCTTCCATATCCTCCGGCGGGTTGAATTCCACGCGGAATAACAGCCGGAAAATCTCCTCACGAAGCTCTGATCTGGTCATGATCTTCCCTTCCCCATGTTCAGCCCGGCAATGCGCAGATTCACATTTCCGACCTTCATCCCGGTCATATTCTCAATCATATTCTTCACCTTTGCCTGCACCTTCTGACAGATGGCAGGAATATTGTAGCCATAAAGGATGGAAATATTCAGCTCCACATCCACAATGCCGTGATGGACATCGACAGAAACACCCTTCGACGACTTTCCCAAGCCGCTGATTCCCTTGCCCTTGCCGTCCTGGCCGCCGTCATAAATTCCCAGCACGCCTTCAATATCTCTGGTAGCCGCCAGAGCAGCAATGCTGGCCACCACATCCTCCTGCAGATACACGGAGCCGGCCTTTTCATCCTCTCTCAGTGCGTATGCGTTCTTATTGTCCATATATTTCCTCCTGTGAGACTCCATGAATAGTCACGTGTTTTGGTACATCATATCAAAAAACAAAGGAATGCGCAAGGCAAAACCAAAAAAGAATCATTTTCGATGTAACCATTTTAGAACGTAAGCTCTGCAAAATTTCCT
>JAJPYH010000250.1 GCA_021205045.1 Lachnospiraceae bacterium
AAGCTGCTATGACGGCTGGTATATCGGTACTTCATACCGCCGTGAATAATACAGGTTAAATACGGATTGGAGTTGTAAAATGTATAGATATCAAATTATCATGTATTGGTCAGAAATTGATAACTGTTATGTTACAGAAGTTCCGGAACTTCCAGGATGTATGTCTGACGGAAAAACGCCTGTAGAAGCAATGAAAAACACACAGGAGGTCATAGGCGTATGGCTGGAATGTGCCAGGGAAGATGGAAGGGAGATCCCGAGACCGACTTATAACAGATCGCTGATTACGATATAATAATTCCTTTGTCCAATCTGTTTTTCAGATTGAAAATATACAATAAATATGATAAGATCGAACAGGCAGTATCAACCAGATATTCACAGGCGGGAGGAAGAAAAGTGGAACAGTACAAGCAGGATTTTATCGGATTTATGGTGGACTCTCATGTGCTCAAATTCGGCGAGTTTACGTTAAAGAGCGGCAGAAAGAGCCCATTTTTTATGAATGCGGGAGCTTATGTGACCGGCGCGCAGCTGCAAAAGCTGGGAGAGTATTACGCCAGGGCGATCCATGAGAATTTCGGGGATGATTTTGATGTGCTGTTCGGACCGGCCTACAAGGGCATTCCGTTGTCCGTGGCCACGGTCATCGCCTATTCGCAGCTGTATGGGAAGGAGATTCGTTATTGCTCCAACCGCAAGGAGGTCAAGGATCATGGGGATACCGGCATTCTGCTGGGCAGTGCCTTAAAGAACGGCGACAGGGTGGTGATTATCGAGGATGTGACCACTTCCGGCAAATCTATTGAGGAGACTGTTCCGATTTTGAAGGCGCAGGCCGATGTGGAGGTGAAGGGGCTGATGGTGTCCTTAAACCGCATGGAGAAGGGAAAGGACGGCCAGGTCAGCGCCCTGCAGGAGATTAAGGAAAAATACGGAATCGAGGCCCGCGCCATTGTGACCATGGCAGAGGTGACGGAGTATCTGTATAACAGGCCGTACAAGGGCGAGGTTGTGATCAATGACACCATCAAAGACGCGCTGGATGCTTATTATGCGCAGTATGGAGCCTGAGAGAGTGAAGCTGCACATCATGCGCGGTACGGAGCCTGAAAAGGTGAAGCTGCACATTACGAGCAATATGGAGCCTGAGCAAGTGCAAACTGCATATCATGCGCAGTATGGAGCCTGAAAAAACGGAAAATGCATATAAGAAATCAGGAACAAATAACAGAAATCATTTAAAATATAGCGTCAGGAGGAACGAAAATGCAGGAAAAAATTCACAAAATCATGTCCGTTGTGGGAAGTATGAGCATCATCGTCGGGGTCGTCACCATTGTGGTCGGCGTGGCCGGAGGGATCCTGATGATTGTGGGCGGAGGCCGTCTTCTGAAAGAGCGCAATAAGCTCATATTTTAAAGAAAATCATGAAAGTAAAAAGAAAATTCAAATATGTGGTCAAGACCCATAAGCCCACAGGAATTCTGGGCTTTGCCTTCGGTCTGATCAACGTGGCCGGCCTGGCGCTTCTGACATATCGGACCTTTTCCATGCGGGGGGATTCCACCCTGTCCATGGGCTTTGCCGCCTTTCTGATGGTGGTGATGTCGGTGGCGGGTCTGATCATGTCGTTAATCTGTATTTCGGATGGAGAGCAGTTTCATCGCTTTGGCTGGATCGGGCTTGTCTGCAATCTGGCGGCGTTAGCGAGTCTGGCGTGGGTGTTTAATGCGGGGCTGGCCTGAGGCTTATGAGCGGGATTAGAGGGACAGCCGGTGATTGCAAAGCAGTCGGCTTTTATCATCGGTGATGTTTTTGTCAGCGGCTGTGAGCAGTGACTTGTCATCGGACATGTCTGTTATTGTGACACAAATTTTTTACACAGGAGGAAAAACAATGGCGCAGGTTGGAATTGTAATGGGCAGCGACTCGGATATGCCCGTGATGGCGAAGGCGGCGGATATTCTGGAGCAGTTGGGGGTTTCTTATGAGATGACGATTATCTCGGCGCACCGGGAGCCGGATGTCTTTTTTGAGTACGCGAAGGGCGCGGAGGCAAAGGGCTTCAAGGTGATTATCGCGGGTGCGGGCATGGCGGCCCATCTGCCGGGAATGTGCGCAGCGATTTTTCCCATGCCGGTGATCGGGATTCCGATGCATACCACCAGTCTGGGAGGAAGGGATTCCCTGTATTCCATCGTGCAGATGCCTACCGGGATTCCGGTAGCGACGGTGGCGATCAATGGCGGAGCGAATGCGGGGCTTTTGGCGGCAAAGATTCTGGCTACGTCTGATCCGGAGCTTTTGCAGAGGCTGAAGGAGTATTCAGCGTCGCTGAAGGAGTCGGTGCAGAAGAAGGATGCAAGGCTCCAGGAGGTCGGGTATAAGAATTATTGAGTTTTAGCTTTCGTGTCGGGGCAGCCGCCCCTCGGGACTGAATCTTAAAAATGCAATTCGAGTCTGCCTGCAGCGGTTGACTGTGGGTAATACATATATGAGGAGAACATACATTATGGACTACAAGAATGCTGGAGTGGATATTGAAGCTGGTTACCGCTCGGTAGAGCTGATGAAGGAGCATGTGAAAAAGACCATGCGTCCGGAGGTGCTGGGCGGAATCGGCGGGTTTTCCGGCGCTTTTTCTCTGGAAAAAATTAAGGAGATGAGAGAGCCGGTGCTGTTGTCCGGCACGGACGGTGTGGGCACCAAGATCAAGCTGGCTTTTCTGCTGGACAAGCATGATACGGTGGGGATCGACTGTGTGGCCATGTGCGTCAACGATGTGGCCTGCGCAGGCGGTGAGCCGCTGTTTTTCCTGGATTATATTGCCTGCGGCAGGAATGTGCCGGAGAAGATTGCTCAGATTGTCAAGGGCGTGGCCGAGGGCTGTCAGCAGGCCGGGGCGGCGTTAATCGGCGGAGAGACGGCGGAGCACCCGGACTTAATGCCGGAGGATGAGTATGATCTGGCAGGGTTTACCGTGGGTGTGGCTGAAAAGTCTGAGATGATCACGGGAGAAAATATCCGGCCCGGGGATGTGCTGGTGGGGATTGCCTCCTCCGGGGTGCATTCCAATGGTTTTTCCCTGGTGCGCAAGGTTTTTGAGATGACGAAGGAGAGTCTGAATACCTATTATGATGAGCTGGGAGCGACCCTGGGGGAGACCCTGCTGACGCCTACCCGGATCTATGTAAAGGCGTTAAAGGCTGTGAAGGACGCGGGTATTACCATCAAGGGCTGCAGCCATATTACCGGCGGCGGCTTCTATGAAAATATTCCCCGCATGCTGCCGGAGGGCGTCCGTGCCGGGGTGGAGAAGGACAGCTACCCGGTTCCGCCGATCTTTCCCCTGCTGCAGAAAAAGGGAGATATTGCAGAGCAGATGATGTATAATACCTATAATATGGGCCTTGGCATGGTGCTGGCCGTGGACGGGGCGGATGCCGACGCTGCGGTGAAGGCGTTGCAGGCGGCGGGAGAGCAGGCTTATATTGTGGGCTGCTGCAAAGCGGGAGAGAAGGGCGTGGATCTGTGCTGAGCCCCAGGAGTGATGAACTGCGCTGAAGCGGAAGATCGCGGCTTAGTGATGAAGCCTGTAGACCGGCGCTGAGGCCTGTAGACCGGTGCTGAAGTTTACAGCCTAGCGCAGATCAGATGAAAGGAGCTTCCTTATGTTAAAAATCGTAGTGTGCGTGTCCGGCGGGGGCACCAATCTGCAGGCGATTATGGACGCCATAGACAATGGAAAGATTACCAACACGGAAATCATGGCGGTGATCAGCAATAATGCTCACGCCAAAGCCCTGAACCGGGCCAGAAATCATAACATTCCGGCCCTGTGCCTGTCCCCCAAAAGCTACCCGGACCGGGCCGCCTTCAACGAGGCCTTCACGGAGAAGATGAAGAAGCTGTCCCCGGACCTGATCGTGCTGGCGGGCTTTCTGGTGGCCATTCCCCCGGCCATGGTGGATGCCTTTGAGGGACGGATCATCAATATCCATCCGGCCCTGATTCCTTCCTTCTGCGGAGTGGGGTATTACGGCCTCCATGTTCATGAGAAGGCGCTGGAGTACGGCGTCAAGGTGACCGGGGCTACCGTGCATTTTGTGGATCAGGGAATGGACACCGGCAGGATTATTTCCCAGAAGGCCGTGTACGTGCAGGAGGGAGATACGCCGGAGGTATTACAGAGACGGGTGATGGAGGAAGCGGAGTGGGTATTATTGCCCCAGGCCATTGACGATATTGCCAACGGAAGGATACCACTGCCGAAAAAAAATCTGTGACGCTAAAAGCCTGTGTCCCCTGACGAGAGACGAGAATTCCAACGGACAGTCACGGGTATGGCGGCGCTGACCTGTGTCCTCGGACGAGAGACGAGAAATCGCGGTAATCCGTATATTTTATTTGACATGACAACAGAGATTGGAGAGCAAAATGAAAGTACTGATCGTGGGCGGCGGCGGCAGAGAGCATGCCATCGCCATGAGTGTGGCTAAGAGTGAAAAAGTGACGAAGATTTACTGCGCGCCCGGAAACGCCGGTATCGCGCAGATTGCGGAGTGCGTACCCATCGGCGCCATGGAGTTTGACGCTTTGGCGGCCTTCGCAAAGGAAAAGGAGATTGACCTTGCCATCGTGGGCATGGACGATCCTTTGGTAGGCGGTCTGGTGGATGTTTTTGAGGCAAAGGGCATCCGCGCCTTTGGACCGAAGGCCAACGCGGCCATTTTGGAGGGCAGCAAGGCTTTTTCCAAAGATTTAATGAAAAAATATCATATTCCCACTGCAGCCTATGAGACCTTTGAGGATCCGGATGCC
Organism: Lachnospiraceae bacterium; assembly: GCA_021205045.1. Lineage (GTDB taxonomy): Bacteria > Bacillota > Clostridia > Lachnospirales > Lachnospiraceae > RGIG6307. The sequence goes on from JAJPYH010000250.1 coordinate 4,825, forward strand.
ACTCTGGAGTATCTTGAGACAGCCAGAATGCCCATCGTGCTGAAGGCCGACGGCCTGGCTCTGGGCAAGGGCGTCCTGATCTGCAATACCCTGGAGGAAGCAAAGGCGGGGGTGAAAACCATCATGCTGGACAAGCAGTTCGGGAGCGCCGGCAATCATATGGTAGTGGAGGAATTCCTGACCGGCCGGGAAGTCAGCGTGCTGTCCTTTGTGGACGGAAAGACCATCAAAACCATGACCAGCGCTCAGGATCATAAGCGGGCCGGTGACGGCGATACGGGCCTGAATACCGGCGGCATGGGAACCTTTTCTCCCAGTCCCTTCTATACGAAAGAAATTGACGCGGTATGCCAGGAGACTATCTACAAACCCACCGTGGCGGCCATGGCAGCGGAGGGGAGGCCTTTCAAGGGCGTCATCTTCTTTGGACTGATGCTGACTTCGGAGGGACCGAAGGTGCTGGAGTATAACGCCCGCTTCGGCGATCCGGAGGCACAGGTGGTGCTTCCCAGGATGGAGAATGATATCATTGAGGTGATGGAGGCCTGCATCGACGGTACGCTGGATCAGATTGACCTGAAATTCACGGACAACGCCGCCGTCTGTGTGGTGCTGGCCAGCGACGGTTATCCTGTGCATTATGAAAAGGGGAAGCGGATGACCGGCTTTGAGGCTTTTGAAGGAAAGGACGATTACTTCTGCTTCCATGCGGGGACGAAAGCAACGGAGCAGGGAATCGTCACCAACGGAGGCAGAGTGGTGGGCATCACCGCCACCGGAGCGGATTTGAGGGAAGCCCGCGCGAAGGCATATCAGGCCACGGAGTGGATTGACTTTGAGGGCAAATATATGCGCCACGATATCGGAGCGGCGATTATGGAGGCGTGATTTTCCTGAAAAAAGAATGCTTTGAAAAGGGCTATATCTTCATTTTTTGTTGTTTTATGATCTGAAAATCAGGATAGCCAGACGGAACAATAGGACTATAAAATAAAGAAAAAGAGCCGGGATGACGAGGAGATCGCCGCCCGGCCTTTTATTGTCAGGGCATGGCCCTGTTTTTGTGTGGAACTTTTCATTAATTAATGTGGCGCATGTACCCTTTACCCCATCGTAAACTGATACACGCAGAAGGCCGCGTAGATTGCCAGCAGCAGGACACCCTGCACCCGGCTGGTCTTTCCCTTGATCAGAGGAACGGAGGTCAGCAGGATCATGACCAGGAACATCACCGGCAGATCTACCACCAGAGAGGAATTGATCCCGAACAGGGTGGAGTTCTCCGGAATACGGAAGGGCGACACGGTCATGGACAGGCCGCAGACCAGCACCAGATTGAACACATTGGCGCCGATCACATTGCCCAGGGACAGGGAGCTGTGTCCTTTGATGAGGGAGGTGATGGCGGTGACCAGCTCCGGCAGGGAGGTGCCAAGGGCCACAAAGGTCAGGGCAATGACGGATTCCGGAACGCCCAGGGCCTCAGCGATCAAGGTGCCGTTGTCTACCAGAAGATCGGCGCCCACGGCGATCAGTACCGCGCCGATGATCAGCAGCAGGATCATTTTCCATAAGGGGCCGCCCTCACTGTTGTCCTCATCGCTCTCTGTGCCGGATCCCTGGACGGCGTCCGCCGCCGTCGCCGACGGCTCATTTTTCATCCCCATCACATTGGCTATAATATAAAGAACAAACAGGATCAGCATGATGACGCCCACGGGACGGGAAAAATATCCCGTGGTATAGGCCACCGCCGCGTAAAAGACGGCGGCGATGAAAAAGAAGATCACCGGCGTGCGCAGCGTTTTTTTGTCCACCGACGAGGGACGGACAGCAGCGCTGATGGCCGCAATCAGGGCCGTGTTGCAGATGACGGAGCCGATGGCGTTGCCGTAGGCAATCTGGCTGTGTCCCTGAATGGCGGAGGTGGTGGAAACCATGACCTCCGGGAGGGTGGTGCCGATGGACACCACGGTGGCGCCGATTAAAAGCTCCGGCAGATGAAAGCGCCTGGCGATGCCGGTGGCTCCGTCCACGAACCAGTCGCCGCCCTTGATCAGCAGAATCAATCCGACGATAAACAGCAGGTACATCATAAAAATAAGTCCTTCCTTTCTTCTGGAAATATGGGAGTGAATAAAAGTCGTGTGCTCCGCTCTTTCAGCTTCCGCAATCGCTGCCTGTATTCGCAATCCGCTCATACAGGCAGGCTCTCTGATATCCAATCATCTGTGCAGGCAGGCCTGTCCGCTGATCGTCTGTTGAGAACACTTTCATAAAAAAAGAGACTTTTACCGCTTTCTCTGGAAATGCGATAAAAGTCTCGTTATTTCATGTCCCGTCCGGTCGGGTGGCATTGCCTGACCATGCAACGCTTCGCAAAGGATGAGATACCCTGTGCGAGACGATCTGCAGGTACTCAGATCAATGAGCCGACGTGATGACGAAGGGGACAACGCCGCTGTTTACACTGCCGCGCCAACTACTCCCTCATATCTGTGGGAAGTATAGCCGATTTCCGGAAAAAAAACAAGCTGTTTTTTGAAATTCCGGTATTACTGTCCGGAGCTGCTTCCTCTCACATGCGCAGTTTCGCCCGCTTCGCGTGCTTTTTTGCTCCTTATGAGGTTAAGATGGCTTATACGGGAGAAAGGAAACCGGGGGTTTACACGATCCCCTGGGCGTTCATGGCGCTTACTACCTTCTCAAAGCCGGCGATGTTGGCGCCTACCACGTAGTTGCCGTCCTTACCGTACTTCTTCGCCGCGTTGTCAATATTGTGATAAATATTGATCATGATATTCTGCAGCTTGGAATCCACTTCCTCGAAGCTCCAGCTTAAGCGCTCGCTGTTCTGGGTCATCTCCAGGGCGGAGGTGGCTACGCCGCCGGCGTTGGAAGCCTTGCCGGGAACAAAAAGCACGCCGCTTTCCTGCAGATACTGGGTGGCGTCTAAGGTGGTGGGCATATTGGCGCCCTCGGCTACCGCCTTGCAGCCATTGGCCACCAACTGCTTTGCGTCGTCGATGAGCAGCTCATTCTGAGTAGCGCAGGGAAGAGCAATGTCGCAGGGAATAGCCCATACGCCGCGGCCCTCGTGATAAACAGCGCTTTCTCTTGCCGCCGCGTACTCGGTCAGACGGGCGCGCTTTACTTCCTTGACTTCCTTTAACAGCTCCACATCGATGCCCTCCGGATCATAAATCCAGCCGGTGGAATCCGAGCAGGTTACCCCCTTCGCACCCATCTGCTGTGCCTTCTGGATGGCGTAGATGGCCACGTTGCCGGCGCCGGATACCACTACGGTCTTGCCGGTCATCTCCTCGCCGTGGCACTTCATCATCTCCTGCACCAGGTACAGCAGGCCGTAGCCGGTAGCCTCGGTGCGGGCCAAAGATCCGCCGTAAGCAAGGCCCTTGCCGGTGAGAACGCCTTCGTAACGGTTCTGCAGGCGCTTGTACTGGCCGAACATGTAGCCGATCTCACGGGCGCCGGTGCCGATATCGCCCGCGGGAACATCGGTGTCCGCGCCGATATACTTGGAAAGCTCGGTCATGAAGCTCTGGCAGAACGCCATCACCTCTCTGTCGGATTTGCCCTTGGGATCAAAATCAGAGCCGCCCTTGCCGCCGCCGATGGGCAGGCCGGTCAGGGAATTCTTGAATACCTGCTCGAAGCCCAGGAACTTGATAATGCCCAGATTCACCGAGGGGTGCAGACGTAAGCCGCCCTTGTAGGGGCCGATGGCGCTGTTGAACTGGACGCGGTAGCCGGTATTGACATGAACCTGTCCCTTGTCGTCCACCCACGGAACGCGGAAGATCAGCTGTCTCTCCGGGGTCACCAGGCGCTCCAGCAGAGCATCCTTACGGTAAACATCCTCATTCTGATCAATGACCAGACGCAGAGAATCCAGAACCTCTTTTACTGCCTGATGAAATTCAGGCTGGGAAGGATTCTTCTCAATGACCTGAGCGATCACTTCATCAACATATGACATAGAAATGTCCTCCTTAAGTAGAATAAATACACCGCTACCTATTATAAAATAGATTATCCCGGTATACAAGCAAAACTTTAAAAAATTTGGACACAAAAAATTAAGAAAAAAACAAAATACTTCCTTTGCAAAAACCGCGGGATGTAGTATACTACTTTCGAAGGTTATTTTTACGGCCATAGAAAACTAAAGAGAGGTGTACATTTTGAAAAAACTGCGAAAAGTACTGACACTCGCAGCAGCTTTGTTTGTCGTGATGGCTGCTGTTTATCCATTGGATGTACGTGTGGAGGCGTACGTGCAGAAGCTTGGTACGATTACCTCCGATACCAGCCTGTATGAAGACGCTTCCAGCTCCGCTTCCGTGGTGATGAGCCTGGCCAGCGGACAGAGCGTGATTGTTAATAATGAAGTGACGGGGACGGATGGTGAGACCTGGTATCAGCTGTATGTCAATGATACGGAGACGGGATATGTGCTTTCCGGCGTGGTTTCCGTGACGGCGTCTTCCTCCGGTACGGATTCTACGGAGGCGGCGGTTCTGACGACCACCACCACGACGACGGTTACCACCGGCACAATTTCAGTGAGCTCTGTGAATGTCCGCGCGTCAGCCACCACCAGCAGTACGGCGGTGACCACTCTGTCAAGCGGCGATACCTTTACCGTACTGGAGGAGGAAACCGGGGACGACGGCTATATCTGGTATCAGGTGGAGTTTGAGCAGAACGGAAGCTCGGTTTATGGCTATATCCGTTCGGATCTGGCCACAGTCACCACAAAAGAGGTGGAGGTTACAGTAGATAATCCGGATGTGGCCGAAAATCCGGAGGAGAGTACCACGACCACCTCGGCTCCTTACCGCATTGTCAGTCAGGAGAGCACGGAAGGCGAAACTGTCTGGTACCTGGTGGAGGAAGGCAGCAGCTCGGGATATTCGATAGAGGCTCTGCTGGAGGCAGCCAATACGCCTGTATCTTCTTCCGGCGGCGGACAGAAGGTCGTCATTGTACTCTTAATCATTCTGCTGATCATTGCGGCAGCGGCAGCGGCGTTCTTCTGCCTGCGCTGGAGGGACACGGAGGCTAATCTGCAGGAGATGGCGGAACAGAACAGACGCCGCCGTACGACCAGAAAGGATGCTCCGTCCGCAGGGGGCAGCAAGCCTCAGGCCGGGCAGCAGCCGAGGCAGTCCGCGTCAGGGCAGCCCAAGGCGCCGCAGCCGGCGGCAGGTCAGACCAGGACACAGCCCGCAGCGGGACAGACGAGAGCGCAGCAGTCCGCATCAGGGCAGGCAAAGCCCCAGCAGTCCGCGGCGGGACAGACCAGGACCCAGCAGTCTGTGCAGGCCAGGACTCAGCAGACGGTGAAGCCGAAGCCAACAGGCAGCACACAGACAGCTTCCAAACCGGCGGCACCGACACAGACATCGCGCACCAGGACAGAGGCGGCGGAGACGGACGCAAGACCGAAGACCCGTCCGCAGACCAGGACACAGCAGAAGAGTTCTTACGATGATTTTGATGTGGATGATCTGGATCTGGAGGATTTCCCAAATTCCGATGATATCGTGAAGACCACCAGCCGGGAGCTGAAGCGCAAGCCGGAAGAGACTGCGTCAAAGCCGAAAAGCCGCAGATCAAGGAATTTCCTGGATGACGATGATGATGAAGATCTGGAGTTCGATTTTCTGAGACTGGATGACGATGATGAATAAAAATACGCATAAGGGGCAGCCGACAGGCTGCCCTTTACGTGTGTTCAGGCTGAAATATTTTATCTTTACCTTTGAGAAACTATCTGTTATAATCACGCTAGAACAAATACGAAGGAAGGTGCTGTCATTATTCACAGCTCTTTCCCTGCATGCGCGATCCTGCTTCTTATGGGATCGGGAATCTTATCAGAAATAACTTCTGTGGGGAAAGTGACTGAGAATAATAACAGGAAGATGTCATGTATTACATTGAAATTGACTTTAACAGTGACGAGGCGCTGTATCTGCAGCTTTGCCACCAGATCATACAGGGAATCGCGTCAACGCAGCTTCGGGAGGGGGACTCTCTGCCAAGCGTCAGGCAGCTGGCGGATCGTATTGGTGTCAACATGCACACAGTCAATAAGGCCTACACGGTGCTTCGTCAGGAAGGCTATGTGAAGGTGGACAGACGAAAGGGCACCGTGGTCTGTGTGGATACGGATCGGGAAAGGGCTCTGGAGGAGCTGAGAAAAGATCTTCTGGTGGTGTTGGCCAAGAGCTCCAGCAGAGGCATCACCAAATCTCAGGTTATGGGAATGATCGAAGAGATTTATGATGAATATGGGAGCAATGATTACAGTGAATGACAATCATCTGTCGTTTACTCAAAAATAAGGAGGAGCAATCATTTTGAGACAATACACGGACAGGGCGAAATCAGCGCTTGCTGCGGCGGGGCGATATGCCAGAACTACCGGCCAGGGATATGTGGGCTGTGAGCATATTCTGCTGGGGCTTTCTCTGGAGAAGGGCAGCACGGCGGAGGCTGTGCTTGCTGACAACGGCGTGGATCCGGAGAAAATTAAAGAGCTGATCAGAGAGCAGATTGCACTGAATACGGGCAGTACCGCGGTAGCGGACAGGGAGAAGTACTCTCCGAGGGCCATGGCTGTTCTGCAGATTGCCGATGAACTGGCGGAAAGATTTGAAAGTGAGAAAATCGGTACCGAGCATCTGCTTTTGGGGATCCTCAGGGAGGGTCAGAACGTGGCGGTCCGCCTGATGAACACCCTGGGGATCAACATGCAGAAGATTTATGTGGATATTATGGCGGCCATGGGCGAGGATGCGGGCCAGTTCAGGGAGGATCTGTATTCTCAGAAAGGCGAGGGCCGCACGGATACCATTGATCAGTACAGCAGGGATCTGACACAGCTGGCAAGGGATGGAAAGCTGGATCCTGTCATCGGCCGTGAGGAGGAAATCGGCCGTGCGATTCAGATTCTTTCCCGCCGCACCAAAAATAATCCCTGCCTGATCGGGGAGCCGGGAGTGGGCAAGACCGCCGTAGTGGAAGGCCTGGCTCAGCGCATTGTTTCCGGTCAGGTTCCTTATTCTGTAAGGGGAAAGCGTCTGCTGACCCTGGATCTGTCCGGCATGGTGGCCGGCAGCAAATACCGGGGCGAGTTCGAGGAGCGCATCAAGAACGTGATTAACGAGGTGATTTCCGATGGGGATATCATTCTCTTTGTGGATGAGCTGCATACCATTATCGGAGCTGGCGGCGCGGAAGGCGCCATCGACGCTTCCAATATTTTAAAGCCCTCACTGGCAAGGGGAGAGCTGCAGCTGATCGGCGCCACCACCATTACCGAATACCGCAAATATATCGAAAAGGACGCCGCCCTGGAGCGCCGTTTCCAGCCGGTGATGGTAGAGGAACCCAGCGAGGAAGAGACGGAAAAGATCTTGCAGGGAATCGTGCACAAATACGAGGAGCATCATCACGTAAAGGTGCTGCCGGAAGCCATTACCGCCGCGGTGAAGCTTTCCTCACGCTATATTAACGACAGAAATCTGCCGGATAAGGCCATTGACCTGATCGATGAGGCCTCCAGCGCCGTCAGACTGAACAGCAAAACTCCGGCGTCAGACGACCGCAGCACCTTAGAGCAGGTGAAGCAGCTGGATCTGGAGCTGGAGGAGGCCATCCGGGCAGGCGATATGACGAAGGCCAGCCAGGTGCGGGAAAAGCAGGAAAAGCTGATTCATAAGCTGCGCAAGTTCCGCGATAAGCCTGCGGCTTTGTCAGACAGCCGGGTAACGGTAGGCGAGGAAGACATCGCCAGAGTGGTCAGCATGTGGACGAAGATACCGCTGACCAGGCTCCAGGAAAAGGAGAGCGACCGGCTTCTGAAGCTGGAGAGCATACTCCACCAGCGCGTGGTCGGCCAGGATGAGGCAGTGGACGCGGTGGCGAGAGCTGTGCGCCGGGGCCGGGTGGGATTGAAAGATCCCAGGCGTCCCATTGGTTCCTTCCTCTTTCTCGGACCCACCGGCGTGGGCAAGACAGAGCTTTCCAAGGCGCTGGCGGAAGCCATGTTCGGGGATGAGAACGCGTTAATCCGGGTGGACATGTCGGAATATATGGAGGGGCACTCGGTGTCAAAAATGATCGGCTCTCCTCCGGGCTATGTTGGTTTTGACGAGGGCGGCCAGCTCTCTGAGAAGATCCGCCGTCATCCTTATTCCGTGGTGTTATTTGATGAGATCGAGAAGGCCCATCCGGATGTGTTCAATATCCTGCTGCAGGTGCTGGACGACGGACACATTACCGATTCCAAGGGGCGCAGGGTCAGCTTCAAAAATACGATTCTGATCATGACCTCCAACGCCGGCGCTTCCCGGATCGTGGAGCCCAAAAATCTGGGCTTTGCGGCCGCGGACGATGAAAAAAAGGACTTTGAGCGCATGAAATCCGGCGTGATGGAAGAGGTGAAGCGCTTATTTAAGCCGGAGTTTATCAACCGGATTGATGAGATGATCGTGTTCCACCAGCTGACCACAGAGGAAATGAAGGAGATTGTGGGACTTCTGGCAAAGGAGCTGTCTGACCGCTGCAAGGAGCAGCTGGGCATCCGCCTGATCCTAAGCCCTGCCTTAAAGGAGCATCTGGTGACAAAGTATTCCGATGCGAAGATGGGCGCCAGACCTTTAAGGAGAGCCATGCAGACGGTGGTGGAGGATCCTCTGGCGGAGGAAATTCTGCGTCAGAAGATTCAGCCGGGAGCCACAGTGACAGCGGGGTATTCCGGCGGGAAGGTTACCTTTAAGGTAAAGAGAGAACAGGAGAGAGAGCAGGACAAAGAGCAGATAAAGGAGAAAGAGCGGGAACAGGATGGCGAGTAAAAATAAAAGCACAGTCTTTTTCTGTCAGCAGTGCGGATATGAATCCGCCAAGTGGCAGGGGCAGTGCCCCGGCTGCAAAAGCTGGAACAGCTTTGTGGAGGAGCCGGTGAAGATGACCTCCTCCGGAAAACGGGTTTCCGCAGGATATTTGAAGACTGCGACTTCTGTCAGTCTGTCGCAGATTGATTTAAAGGAGGAGGACAGGCTGCTCACAGGCATCGCGGAGCTGGACCGGGTGCTGGGGGGCGGTATTGTGGCGGGAAGCCTGACTCTGGTGGGCGGCGATCCCGGCATCGGCAAGTCTACCCTGCTTTTGCAGGTGTGCAGGAATTTGTCCTCTCAGAATATCCCGGTGCTTTATATTTCCGGGGAGGAAAGTCTGCGGCAGATCAAAATGAGGGCGGATCGAATCGGAAGCTTTACGGAGAGTCTGCAGCTTCTGTGCGAGACCAATCTGGACAGCATCGAAAATGTGATGCGGGAGAAAAAGCCCCGGGTGGCGGTCATCGACTCCATTCAGACCATGTACCGGGAGGAGGTGGGCGCGGCGCCGGGCAGCGTCTCCCAGGTGCGGGAGAGCACCAATGTGCTCATGCAGCTGGCCAAGGTGGAGGGCATCAGTATCTTTATCGTGGGACACGTGACCAAGGAGGGGACGGTGGCCGGCCCCAGGGTGCTGGAGCATATGGTGGATACGGTGCTTTATTTTGAGGGAGACCGCCATGCTTCCTACCGGATTCTGCGGGGAGTCAAGAACCGTTTTGGCGCCACCGATGAGATCGGCGTCTTTGAGATGTGCTCCAATGGGCTGATGGAGGTGCCCAATCCTTCCGAGTATATGCTGACGGGCAGACCGGAGGGAGCGAGCGGCTCCGTGGTGACCTGCTCCATGGAGGGTACCCGCCCTATCCTGGTGGAAATCCAGGCATTGGTCTGTCAGACAAACTTTGGCTATCCCAGAAGGCAGGCCACGGGCACGGACTTTAACCGGGTCAATCTGCTGATGGCAGTGCTGGAGAAGCGCCTGGGGCTGCAGATGGGAAATTGCGACGCCTATGTCAACATTGCCGGAGGCATTCGCATTACCGAACCGGCCATGGATCTGGGAATTGCCCTGGCGGTGATCTCCAGCTTCCGCAATCTTCCCCTGGACGAGGGACTGATTGTCTTCGGGGAGATTGGCTTAAGCGGCGAGGTGCGGGCGGTGAGCCAGGCCAAGCAGCGGGTGCTGGAGGCGAAGAAACTGGGATTTACCAGCTGCATTCTGCCGCAGGTGTGCCTGAAGGATGTGGGCAAGGTGGAGGGGATGAAGCTGTATGGGGTGCGCGGGGTTTCTGACGCGATGCAGTATCTGTGAGCAGCGAGAATGATTGGAAAAGGGTCGTGCGAAGACGGAAAAAGGGAATCTGGAAGTGCGGGGATATATTTTGGAGAAACGTGAATATGAATACGAAGAAAAAAAGTAAAAACATAAAGAAGCCCGCGGGTAAGATGGCGCCGAAGGCTCAGGCCCAGCCGCAGGAGGAGATTGAGGAGTATCTGTACATGCTGCCGGTGGATGTGACTGTGCAGGATTTAAAGCCGGTGATTCAGGCGGATGAGGAGAAGAAGGATCTGTGGAGGGAGCTGGACCTGATGGAGGTGAAGCTTTCTCATGACAGTCTGATCTTTGAGAATTTCATGGACTGCTTTGATTCGGCGTCTGATCAGGCTTTCTTACGGGAAAATGGAGTGAAAAAGGTCTATGCTTTCAGCTATGATCCTCTGGATAAGCCCGCGGTGGTGCAGGCGCTGAAGGATATTCACGCTGCTTTTGGAGGCTTTATCGCCTCTGACACGGAGGATTTGAAGCCATTATATCAGCCGGAGGATTTCTGATGGAACACCAAAAGCCCTGGAGTACTGTTTATAAAGAAATTTACATGTTCATGGAAAAGACCACCAATAAGATGCTCAAGGAGAGCGGCATTACCAGCGCCCAGATGGGGGTGATGATCGCTCTGGACCTCAGTCATCAGCCCTCTCTTACCATGAAAGAGCTGGAAAAGAAGATCTGTCTGGCCCAGTCTACGGTGGCCGGGCTTGTGGTCAGGCTGGAGCAGAAGGGGTTAGTGGAGTGCGGCAGCGATCCCAGTGACAGACGGATCAAATGGGTCAGGAGAAGTGAAAAGGGCGTGGAGCTGTGCGAGCATACCAGAAGAGAGCTGGACAGGATGGATCAGGATTTTCTGAGCGGCCTGACAAAGGAGGAAAGGGAGCTTTTTATTCAGCTGCTTTTCAAGATGAGGGCTTCTCTGGAAGAGAAGGATCCCCAGGCAGTATTGAGTGACGTTCCCTGAAATGGCATGTGTGGGCTCACTTTTATGAAAAAAGACCGCTAAAATGAGAAATTCTGAAGAAGGCGGGAAATAATGCACAATTTTTAAATGCAAAATTTGGTAATATTTTACAAACAGATAATTGCGTGGAGATATCTGGCAGAGTTATAATATCACCGTAACTGAAAAAGGATTTTTTGATAGGCAAAAAGGAGGAATCGATATGAATGAATCAATCCAGAAGCTGATCAAACCTGTTTTAGTGCGATGGTTATGCAAATGTAAATGGATCCGCCACAACAGCGACGATATGAATAAGCTGTGGCTGGAGAGCGATGAAAGAACCGGCGTCATTGAATTTTACGACGCGGACGAATATGCTCCGGAGGACATTCTGGAGCTGACAGGTTACGATAAAAAGACAGGAAAGAGGATATATTATCTTCATTTTGAATTACATGATCTCAGCTTTGTGTTAGACAGGCTCGGCAATTTCTTCGCTTTTATTTATGGCGGAGAGCAGGTGGCAGTGGACAGCGGGAGAAAGGAACAGGGGAAAGCGCCGGTCAGAAATGTGGCGTTTTGCTGCACCTCCGGCTGGACCAGCACACATTTCGCGGAGAAGATCCAGGAGATCTTCGATGAGAAAAATATCAATATCAGGGTACACGCAGGTGATTACACCGAAATGGAAACCATCGTACAGGAAAACGACAGGGTGCTTTTAGCACCTCAGATCGGCTACATGCTGCCGGATTTAAAGAGGCTTTACGGCGACAAGATCGAAGTGGTGGAGACCGGCGATTTTGCCACCCAGAATTATGGCCATATTGTGGAAAAGCTGATCGCTTAAAATGGCTGTTGGATCAGGGAGCTGTTGATGACAGTCTCTGCACAGATGTCTGGGAAAGCTGATTGCTTAAAAATGGCTGTTGGATCAGGATGCTGTCGATGACAGCCTCTGCACAGATGTCTGGAAAAGCTCTTTCAATGCGGAGTAAAAGAAAATCCCCGGGGAGGAACCTCCGGGGATTTTTATTACGGCAAAAATATTTAGGTACCTTGATAATTTCTATTGACGAATTGTAAAATTAGTGTTACATTTAACTTCGTGGATATCAGAAGAGAAACGGGTCCGGATCAGGCGGCCTGTCCATATACCGGGGGAGTATGATGGCGAAGAGTACCAGTCAGAAGCTAAAGCTCGTATATTTAATGCAGATTTTTCTGGAGTACACGGATGAGCAGCACAGACTGACCATGCCTGAGCTCCTTTCCAGGCTGAGTGCCTGTGACATTGAAGCGGAGCGCAAGAGCGTCTATGAGGATATCGAGCTTTTGCGCGCGTACGGCATGGACATTATCGGGGAGCGGGCCGGAAGGAACTATGAGTATTATCTGGGGTCCAGACAGTTTGAATTGGCGGAATTGAAGATCCTGGTGGATCTGGTGCAGTCCGCCAAATTTTTAACGGCAAAAAAGAGCGGTGAGCTCATCAGAAAGCTGGAAACGCTGTGCAGCCATTATGAGGCGGGACAGCTCCAGCATCAGGTCCATGTGTCCGAACGTATCAAGACGGAGAATGAATCTATTTATTACGCTGTGGACATCATTCATCAGGCGATCAACAGCGGTGTTCAGATCGCATTTCAATATTTCAACTGGAATATCAGAAAGGAAAAGGAGCTTCGCCGGGGAGGCACCCTTTACCGGGTCAGTCCCTGGGCCCTGTCCTGGGATGATGAAAATTATTATCTGGTGGCCTACGATGGCGAGGCTGGGGAGCTAAGGTATTACCAGGTGGACAAGATGCTGAAGGTGGAGCTGACCGATCTTCCCCGGGAGGGCCGGGAGTTTTATGAAAAGGTGGACCCGGCAGCCTATACCAGAAAGCGTTTCGGTATGTTTAACGGCAGAGAGGAGACGGTGACGCTTTACTGCAGCAACCATCTGGCGGGGGTGATCGTGGATCAGTTCGGCAGGGATGTGGCGATGTTTCCGGCGGATCAGGAACATTTTAACGCCCGTGTCCATGTGGCCTTAAGCGGGCAGTTTTTCGGCTGGGTCATGGCCCTTGGGGAGGGTGTGAAGATCACCGGACCGCCGGGGGTTGTGGAGCAGATGAGAGAGGAAGCCGGGAGGCTGTCTGAAAGATATCGGGAATAAGCCGGGAGGCTGTCTGAAAGATATCAGGAATAAGCCAAAACGCTTTTTGAGAAAACGCAAAAGAAGAAAATTCTGCAGGACAGGACGACCGCCATCTGGCGGGACAGAAAATACGGAAAGGGACTGGGAATCACGATGATTTTCATTGTTTTGCGGAATGATCGTGAACAGGAACAGGAGATGAAAAATGAAGCTGATTTTTCGCTATATGAAAAGATACATAAAGCCCATCATGTTTGTCATGTGGCTGAAGCTGATGGCAACCGTGGCGGAGCTGATGATCCCCTATGTGCTGGAGTATCTGATCGACGAGGTGGTGCCTTTGGGTGATACCTTAAAGATTGTGCTCTGGGGCGGCATCATGATTTTTGTGGCGTTTCTGTGCTGGCAGTTCAATATCAACGCCAACCGCCGGGCGGTCCAGAACGCCCACAACGTGTCCTACGATGTGCGCCGGGATCTTTTCAATAAGACCATGCATTTAAGCGGTGCCCAGTTCGACGCCTTCGGCCTGCCCAGCCTGACCAGCCGCATGACCTCGGACAGCTACAATGTGCAGTCCTTTTCCCAGAGCTTTCAGACCCTCTGCGTCAGGGCGCCCATCATGCTGGTGGGCGGCATCATCGTGACCATGACCATGGATCCGGTGCTCAGCGGCATTCTGTGCGTGATGCTGCCGCTTCTGGCGGTGGTGGTTCTGACGGTCTCCAGCCGGGGCATTCCCCTGTATCACAAGGTGCAGGAGAGGCTGGACGATGTGGTGCGCATCATGCGGGAAAATATCACCGGCATCCGGGTGGTGAAGGCCCTGTGCCGGATGGATTATGAGAGCGACCGGTTTCATCAGTATAATGAAAAAATGATGGCCAGCGACATCAAAGCCAGCACCATTATGGCCATTCCGGGACCCTTTATGCAGCTGTGCCTGAATACGGGACTTACTCTGGTGGTCTATGTAGGAGCCATCCGGGTCAACAACGGCGTCATGAAGCCCGGCGTGATACTGGCCTTCCTTACTTATTTTAATTTAATTTTACAGAGCATCATGGCCATCAACCGGATTTTCATGATGATCAGTAAGGCCAGCGCCTCCGCCGACCGTATCGATCTGGTGCTGCAAAGCGAGGTGGATCAGAAGGTTCTTTCCGTGGAGGAAACGGATGAGCCCGAGGCTCATGAAGCTTATATTGTGTTTAAAAATGTGAATTTCAAATATCCCCACAATATCCTGAGCGTGGAGGGAAAAAGAGCGGGAGACGCCGCCGCTCCCGGGAATGAGGAGGACGGCTTCTTTGGCGGCGAGCAGGAGCAGTGCCTGTACGATATTGATTTCAAAATCAAAAAAGGAGAATCCCTGGGAATCATCGGCCCCACCGGCTGCGGCAAGACTACCATTGTCAATCTGCTGATGCACTTTTATGACGTGGAGGACGGCGGCGTCTATATTGATGGCAGGGATGTGCGAACCTACGAAATGGACGAGCTGCGCTCCAAATTCGGGGTGGTGTTCCAGAATGACCAGATTTTCCAGGATACGCTGCGCAATAATATTGCCTTTGGCAGGAATGTGAACGATGAGGAAATTCATCAGGCCACGGTGGACGCCATGGCGGCGGAGTTTATCGACAGCCTGGAGGACGGGCTGGATCACATGGCGGACATCAAGGGAGCCAATCTGTCCGGCGGACAAAAGCAGAGAGTGCTGATTTCCAGGTCCCTGGCGGCTGACCCGGACATCCTGATTCTGGACGATTCCTCCAGTGCCCTGGATTACAAGACTGATGCGGCCTTAAGAAAGGCAATTTTTGAAAAGCACAGCAATTCCACCACCATCATGGTGGCCCAGCGTGTCAGCTCCATCATGGGGATGAGCCATATCATGGTGATGGATTCCGGCCGCTGCATCGGATACGGAACTCACGAGGAGCTGTTGAAGAGCTGCCCGGTTTACAAGGAAAGTTCCAACGGCCGGATGGGCGCGCGTGCGGGATAGGGGGGAACAGGCGATGCGTGGCATGTGAGGCCGGGGAGGAAAAAAGAGAAGCCGAAGGACGCGAAGGGAACGCTCTTACGGATTCTCAGCTATATGAGAAATTATAAATACGCGGTGGCCTTTCTGCGTATCTGCGCCATGGTCAGCAACGCCGGCAATCTGCTGGGACCCAACTTCGCGGGAAAGGCCATCAACGCGGCGGCGGCCGGAGAGGGACAGGTGGACTTTTCCCTTGTCATGTATTATGCCAGATGGATGCTCATTGTTTATGTGGGCAGCAATCTGCTGTCGCTGGTTGTCAACCTGCTGATGATGCGGGTCAGCCGTCAGGTGGCCAGAATGATGCGCAATGATATTTTCGACAAGCTGATGAAGCTGCCGGTGAATTATTTTGACCGCAATCAGGCCGGCGATATCATCAGTCGGGTCAGCTATGATGTGGATGTGGTCAGCACCAGTCTGTCCACGGATATCGTGCAGATTCTGACCAGTATTGTGACGGTGGTGGGATCCTTTGCCATGATGGTATATATTTCACCGCCGCTGGTGTGCTGTATGCTGATCACCATTCCGCTGTCCATCTGGTTTACGAGAAGGATGTCCAGACGGACCAGGCCTCTGTACTCGAAGCGCAGCGCGGCCTACGGCGATATGAACGGCTTTGTGGAGGAAATGTTCAGCGGACAGAAGACCATTGTGGCCTACGCTTATGAGGATGGGGTCTGCGAACAGTTCAGTGAGGTCAATCACCGGGCGGCGGACGCCTACTGTGAGGCGGACGGCCTGGGCATGACCACCGGCCCCACGGTGGGCTTTATCAGCAACCTGGGTTTGTCCCTGATCGGATTGCTGGGAGCCCTGTATTATGCCTTCGGCATTGTGGATCTGGGCAGTATTTCCAGCTTTGTGCTGTATTCCCGTAAGTTTTCCGGCCCTATTAATGAGATCGCCAATATTATGAATGAGATTTTTTCGGCTCTGTCCGCCGCGGAGCGTGTGTTCCGCCTGCTGGATCAGCCGGAGGAGATTGAGGATATTTACGGTGCCGTGGAATTAAAGGAAAAAGAGGTGGCCGGAGATGTGGAGGCGGATCACGTGTCCTTCGGTTATCTGCCCGGCAAGACCATCATCCATGACCTGTGCCTGAAGGCGGGGGCGGGACAGACCATCGCCATTGTGGGCGCCACCGGCGCGGGCAAGACCACCATCATCAATCTGCTGATGCGTTTTTACGATGTGGACGACGGCGCCATTTATGTGGACGGCAATGAGATTCGTCAGGTAAAGCGCAACAGTCTGCGCAGAAGCTACGCCATGGTGCTGCAGGATACCTGGGTGTTCCGCGGGACGATCTATGACAATATTGCCTACGGCAAGGAGAACGCCACCATGGAAGAGGTGGTGGCCGCGGCCAAGGCTGCCAGAATCCACAATTATATCATGAGTCTGCCCCAGGGCTACAAGACGGTCATCAGCGAGGACGGCGGCAACATCAGTAAAGGGCAGAAGCAGCTGCTGACCATCGCCAGGGCCATGCTCTATGATACCAGCATGCTGATCCTGGACGAGGCCACCAGCAACGTGGACACCAATACGGAGCGGGAGGTGCAGAAGGCCATGCGCAACCTGATGAAGGGGAAGACCTGCTTTGTCATTGCTCACAGGCTGTCTACCATTCAGAACGCGGATGATATCCTGGTGCTGGATCACGGGGATGTGATGGAGCAGGGAACCCATGAGGAGCTGATGGAGAAGAAGGGGCTGTATTATAAGCTGTACGCAAGCCAGTTTGAGTAACACACGTTACTATTCACGGCCATCATAAAATGAAATCAAAATCGTCGGGTGTGCACGTAAGATGGTGATTTCATTTTATGATGAGAGCCGTGAAAAGTAACCGTGTTAAAAAAATGGTGTTAGTCAGCAAAAGGGTCGTTCGATCAGATCAGCAGTAAGCCA
>JAJPYH010000113.1 GCA_021205045.1 Lachnospiraceae bacterium
GCTGTTATGACGGCCGGTATATCGGCACTTTATATGGCCGTGAATAATTCAGGCTAAGTATATTGTTTTTGAATTTAAGAATTATAAAAAGCAGATAACACAAGCTGAAATATTTACAACGGAAAAATATTTATATGGAATAGCTTTGCGAAAAATAGCAATTTTAATATCTGTATGTGGAGCAGATAAAAATGCAAAGAAAGCAATCAGAGGTTCGCTTAGAGAACAGGGGAAATTAATTATGAGTTTAGACAATCAAGACATGATTAACATGTTGAAAATGAAAAAAGAAAATAAAGATGTAACAGGCTATCTCAGTAGCAAATTGGATGAGATTCTGGTGGAATTGGAAAAATAATATTTGACAAAGAACAGGATTTAAATGAACTGCTATCACATGCAGGTGACCTTCATTCGTAATGAAGCCAAAAGTTCGCCTATAAGGCAGACAAATCCCCTTCTCTGCAATGATTTTTTACATTGGAACAGATTTTCAACGATACAATTTTCGAGGTGATTTTTGTGCTGACAGAACAAAAACCTTTCATCCTTCACAGTGAATACCAGCCCACCGGCGACCAGCCCCAGGCCATCGCCGAACTGGTGGAGGGCTTCCAAAAAGGCAATCAATTCGAGACTTTGCTGGGGGTTACGGGCTCCGGCAAGACCTTCACCATGGCCAATGTGATCCAGGCATTGAATAAGCCCACTTTGGTCATTGCGCACAATAAAACCCTTGCGGCACAATTGTACGAGGAATTCAAGGAATATTTCCCTGAAAATGCAGTCGAATATTTTGTGAGCTACTACGCGGTGGGACAAAAGGACACAATATATAGTTAAAATGCGCAAACACAACACAATATATTGGTGATAAATGGACCGTTTAGCGGTATTTGAATGGTATGGATTTTATGAAAAAGTGAACGAGATTCGTCGAGAGAAAGCGGTAAAAGAAACGCAATGGGCATCCGGCTTTAGTGTGAGCGCTGAAACCGGAATTTTATTTTAAGAAAAAGAGTGTAAGTCTGATGGAAGTCTGTTATAATAAAAACAGGTATGAAAGAAAAATGGATTTTTTATTGTGGTGCTGTCCACGCAGAAAATGAGGAGACGTGAACATATGGGGTATTATTTAAACAGCAGCAAAGTGTTTTCACTGTATGAAAGTGAAGTGAAAAAACCATATTTTGTTGATAAGACGGAGATACTGAATGAGTTGATTCCGCTGGTGGAGCAGGGAAATAATCATATTTGCATTACCCGTCCGCGGCGTTTTGGCAAATCTGTGATGGCGTCCATGATCGGTGCGTTCTTCAGCAGAGGCTTCGACAGCAGCAGCATTTTTGATTCTTTGAAAATAGCGTCAGCGGCAAATTATCGGGAACATTTGAATCAGCATAATGTGATTTATATTAACTTTATCAAATCAGCAAATATGAACAGCGGTTACAAAGAGTTTATTAAGAGCATAGAAAGGTTTATTGTCAGAGATCTGCGGAAGTGTTTCCCGGATGTTGATTATTGGGATGGACTGTCTCTTCCTGACTATCTTGGAATCATTCATGAAGAGACAAATGAAGTGTTTCTGTTCGTGTTTGATGAATGGGACTGCATTTTTCATAAGGATTATACGACAGACGAGGACAGGAAGGACTTTATTAACTGGCTTGCAGCCTTGACAAAAGATACGGGATATGTGTCTTTGAGTTATATGACAGGCGTCCTTCCGATAGCAAAATATTCGAGCGGCAGTACGATTAACAATTTTTTTGAATATACAATGGCAACAGATGATCTTTATAGCGAATATTTTGGTTTTACGGATGCTGAAGTGAATGAGCTTTATTTAAGATATCAGGCACGGACACCTAATTGCCTTATAGAAAGAGAAGACTTAAGATACTGGTATGATGGTTATCATACACCATCCTCCGATAGAATGTATAATCCAAGATCAGTGGTAGAAGCCCTGACGCGCAATCAGATCAGGAGCTATTGGAAGGCGACGGGTTCCTATTCGGAAATCTCAACGTATATCATAAATGACTGGGCGGATGTAAAGAAAGATGTGGCGCTCATGGTCGCTGGGGAAGCAGTAAAAGCTGATGTGGAAGAATTTGCGGCTACCGCAATGAACTTGAGCACAAGAAATGAGATTCTCTCGGCGATGGTCGTATATGGCTTCCTGAATTATGAGGATGGCAAGGTTCATATTCCGAACAAAGAACTAATGGACGAGTTTGCCAAAACCATACGCAGGGAAAAGAATCTTGGTTATATCTTTCAGCTGGCAGATGCTTCGGAACGGATGCTTCAGGCAACACTGAAAGGTGATACGAACACGATGGAGGAAATTCTCCAGTACGCGCATGATACGGAAACGCCGCTTTTAGATTATAATAATGAGACGGAACTGACGGCGATTGTAAATCTGGTTTATTTGTCCGCGCGAGACAACTATTATGTGGAAAGAGAAAACAAGGCAGGGCAGGGTTATGTTGACTTCATATTTTATCCGGAAAAGCAGGGAGATGATGGCATTATTCTGGAATTGAAGGTTGACGATACCCCGGAGTCAGCTATCCAGCAGATAAAGGACAGGAAATACACCCTCAAGTTTCAGGGAAAAATGGCGGAGAAGAAACGTCACACAGGCCGGATACTTATGGTGGGCATTGGTTATAGCAAGAAGGATAAAAAGCATCATTGTAAGATTGAAATTTTGGAAAGCTGAAAAAGATGCGGAAGCTGTAAAAATGAGAGATGAAGCGTGGATATGGGAGCAAATAAAAGATGATCGGCTACAAAATATGCTGAGAGAACTTTCGGAGCTTCTCTGTCAGGTTTATGGTAGTAAGCTGAAAGCTGTTATTCTGTATGGGTCTGTTGCGAGAGGGACGCAGACAGAGGGATCAGACATTGATATCATGGTTCTGGTAGATGGTGACGATGATGTATTGCGCAGTTTTTGGGATAAGCTTTCGGACGTGTCAACGGAGATGGCATTGAAGTATTTAGAGGTATTTTCTATTATTGATGTCAGCTATCAGGAATATAATGACTGGAAAATGGTATCTCCATTTTATAGGAATGTATCGGAGGAAGGGGTTGTTTTATATGCTGCTTGATATCTGAATTCTATCATGCAATCGTATGGAGCGAATAAAGGAAGAATTTGACGAAGAAGCTGGATAGGAAGTTATAAGAATGGCGTTTTCCACTATTCCACCAATTCCACCTTTTAAGGAATGCATTATGAGAGCGCAGAATGCCTGTTTCATATATGGTGGAAGTTTGAAACAGTTAGATAGTAGTGGTTAGACGAAAAATAGCGTACAGCAAAC
>JAJPYH010000075.1 GCA_021205045.1 Lachnospiraceae bacterium
CCTGCTCATTGACTGATAGGTCATTGACTGACAGCCCATTCACGGACTTCTCATTCACTGTTTGCGCATTAAGCAATTGCTCAATGTCTATGACAAAAAAAACCGTTTCCGGATCATATTTATGAAAAACGGAATTCCTGTCAAGTATCCTGCCCCAGATATCACCATAACCCTCAGCGGGCACTGTCTCATATTCCTTTGAGACGAGCCGGAGCACATAATCTGTATTAATATTGGATAAAATTGCGATCATTAATCGTTTGCCTTCCCGTTTCTGTCTTACGCACGAATCGGCATTTCCTGCCGTCAGACCTGCTTCATCATCAGCTGATACTTCATCTCCGCGATCACCCAGTCATCCTCATGGTCAATGTCCTGCACCTCGGTTTCCGGCACAATGATGGGAGCGAAGCTGTCCGTACGGAAGGATAAATCCTCCGAAACTCTGTAAAAATAAAACTGCCCGCAGTCATGATAAATGGGCTCCAGATCCTGACTTCGCTTGCTGAAATTCTCCGGATACTGATACTCCAGCAGACCGTTTCGCAGCACCAGCGACCTCTGCGGCGGATAGGAAAACTGCTCCACCGGCATGACACTGTCGGCTCCTGTTTTTTGCAGAATCTCATGGGCGTCGCGCAGCTTCTGCGCCGTCACAAAGGGCGCCGTCGGATAAAGGCAGCACATTTCATCAAATCTGATCGAATTCTGTGCATAACAGGAAAGCACCTCATTCAGCACATCCTTTGTGGTGGCAAAATCACTGCTGGTAAATTCACTTCTCAGAAACGGGACATTCGCTCCCGCCCTTCTGGCGATCTCCGCGATCTCCTCACTGTCTGTGGATACCATAATTTCATCAAATATACCGCTTTCCAGCGCCGCCTTAATGGAGTATTCAATGATAGGATGACCGCAGAAGTTTCTGATATTCTTTTTGGGTATTCTTTTCGAGCCCCCGCGGGCTGTGATAATGGCAATGGATGACATGAAATCTCCTCCTCAAAACTGATTTATATATTCTGACAATTGGCCTATATCCAGATTACCACGCGGCCACAAAATATTCAACAAATCCTTTCCCGGAATGAATCTATCACACAGTCTCATGTCTCATAGCACGTCCGGAATGAAACTATCACACGACCTCATGTCTCATAGCACATTTTTTCTTAAAATGAGCAATTCCAAGACAGAGGATCTGCCCTTCCGGCGCCTGTGCCCGAAGCCCCTCCGCATATCTCTTTTCATGTATCTGCTCCAGAGCGTCCTGCGCTCCTGCTTCCACATCCTCTGTGCATTTGAATTCTATAATAATGTGCGCCCTTTTCTCAGGCTCCTTCGATATCATACGGATATCTGCCCTGCCGTCTCCTGTCTCATAATTATTGCTCTTAATCTGATACAGGGAGTCCAGGGAAATCATCATACCGAGAGTCAGCATATGGTAAGGGTTCTCAAACTGCCCCGCATTCTGAACGGAGTCATAATAGCTGGTACAGCTCAGGATAATATTCTTATAATTATAGAAGAATTTCTCATAATCGCACCTTGCGAGTGCACTGACCATTCTGGAGAAATTTCCGCCATCCGACCCGATCGACTCCGCCACGATATTTTTAAACTCATCCTTTACTTCCCGGTTCACGAACCTGATAATATACAGCTCGTACCCCGTTTTTTCCTTGACCGTCAGATAGCCGGCGTTCACAAAAAGCCCCCAGAGGGTGGCGTTATTTTTTAATTCCTCATAGGAGGTTTCCAGGTTAAGCGCGACTTCCACCTCGCCATACTGCACCAGAAGTTCAAAATCCTGCTTGAAGGATTCATCCGCAGATTTTAATCTCTCCCGAATCAAAGTATTGCTGGAGGTATTCACCCAGTATGGACGCAGTTCCCCGGTTTTGCAATAATTTAAAATGGACCAGGGATTGTACATTTCTCTGCCGCCAATATGATAGCCGTCATACATCTGCCTTACACCCTCATCCAGAGTGTGGCCATAATACTCCAGTATTTCCTTCGTTTCCTGAGTTGTAAAGCCAAAATATGCAGCGTAATCTTTGTCAAGCGTGGTATAGACAATCACATTATTCAGCTTTGAAAAAATGCTCTCCTTTGCAACTCTCTGGATTCCTGTCAAAAGAGCCTTTTCCAGATATTGTTGTCCCTTGAGGGCGCTGCCATAGAAATTTGCAATAAAATCTGAAATCTGATCATGATATTTATATTGGTGGCTGCTCATGATCGGTGTATCATATTCATCCCAGAGCAAAATCGCAGGCTTTTGATAAAGCTCAGATGCAACCTGCTCCAGCAGTGAAACACTTCCGGAAAGTTCCTCCAATGTCGCTTTTCTCATGGATATTTTGTCATGCAATTCTTCAAACAAAGCATAATTGGTAATCCTGCTTTGCTCTTCTTTTGCAATGGCATAATATCTGTGATACTCCTGCGCCAGCGCTTCGCAGAGAACCCTTGCCAGATATTCCGGCGTCTGCGCATTACAGTCCTTCAATGTAAAATAAATCACCGGCATGGAATTGATCATTTCCGCATAATCCGTATCCATGATTGCCAGCCCTTCAAAAATGTCGCGGCTGTCCTTGGTGATATCAAAAAAATCCCGCAGCATTGTCATGTTCAGGGTCTTGCCAAAGCGCCTTGGGCGAGTGATCAATGAGACTTTATCTCCACAGGAAAGGAACTCTTCTACCATCATGGATTTATCTACAAAATATCTGTCCGCCATGCGTACTTCTCTGAAATCATCATACCCAAGGGGAAAAGTTCTCTTTTTCATGCAGGTCACCTATTCTTTCACAATGAACTTATGAAAGGCTTTCCAAATATTCAGAAGCATTATTCACGGTATCGGAATTATAGCCTCATAATTCTAACTTTTGAATTTGTTTCGAAGCTTACCTATTATAGATTTTAAAGCATCAATCAGAAAGCCATCCCTTATTATAATTAAGCAGACAAAATAAACCACTATACCGCCAAAAATTTGTAATATCAAACTGGGCCAGGATTCACTGAACCAATGATAAGACATCTTTATCATCACAAACATCAAACAGCCGGAACACAAATATTTTAAAGAAGATTTGACAATCCATGATAGTTCAATATAATCTCTCGAATAATACAGAAACATAAACAAAATAATAGTTTCCGAGGCAACAGATGATATGGCAGCACCAATGGAATACAAATGCGGAATCAAAAAAAGATATAATAAGATATTGAAAATTGCACCAACAATTACACTGATATTATATTTAGTCTGACGACCAATTGGCATGAGGACCTGCTTA
>JAJPYH010000055.1 GCA_021205045.1 Lachnospiraceae bacterium
AGTCGGGGCTAATGTTAAAGATTTTTCGGGACATTTTCAAAAATGCTTGACACACTTTTTATATTTTTTGTTACTTCACAGTTACTATTCACGGCCATCGGAAAATACAAGCAAGATCGTCGTGCTCGCACGAAAGAGATTGATTGTATTTTTCGATGAGCCTGTGAAGCAGGGCGCAAGATGTCCGGGGGACATCTGTTCTGCGCCGACCGTAGCGAAGCGTAGACATCCACCCACATAAGCAAAAAGATGAGCGGCATTTTTTGCTGCGGTGCAAGACGTCCGGGGGACGTCTGTTCTGCACCGACCGAAGTGAAACGTAGAACGCACAGCTCTGCTGGGTGCTTTTGCGCATGTGGGTGGAGAGCCGTGAATAGTAACGCCTTTCGCAGCCGACTTGAGATAACAGCAGACTCGTCAGGCGCAGTTTGCCTGTAAGAGGCTGATTATATCTCCGGCACCCCGTCCGGCTCAAGCAGCGCCGCCTTCGCCAGCGCGTCCGCCCGGTCATTGTATTGATTGCCCGAGTGGGCTCTGACCTTGGTAAAGAAAATCTGAATATACTGCTGCCGGGATTTCATATAGGCGGCATACTTCTGCGTCAGCTCCTTTTTGGCCTTCCAGGCACCTGTGACCCACTTCTCAATTCCCTCGTAGTCATAACGGATTTCCAGCTCCTGATAGCCTTTGACGCAGGCATATCTGGCGGCGTACATGGCTCCCAGCATCTCTCCGGCCACATTGCGGATGGCCGCGCAGTCCTCACTGGAGCCGCTGCCGCTTCTCTCTACGACCTCCTTATCTGATGATATCAGCACGCAGCCAAAGGCGTATTTGTGCAGATCGGGGTTATAGCTGCCGTCCACGTAGGCAATCAGTTTTCCCTGAGTCGGAAAAATATCTTCCAAAATCAACGCTCCTTTTCGTTCCTCCATGACAGCCGTGTCATCTTCCGTCAAGGAAGTCAGTACCTGTCATTCTGCTCACTCCAGCTTTGCCAGCAAAGCCCAGGCTGCTTCAATGGTCTTGTCCATGTCAAAATACCGGTAGCTGGCCAGTCTGCCGCCGAACCACACCCTCTCCTCCTGATCCGCCAGCGCCTTATACCGGTCATAAAGGGCCGAATTGGTCTCGTCATTGATAAGATAATAGGGCTCCATGCCGGGCTTCCACTCGGTGGGGTACTCCCGGCTAATGACGGTCTTTGGCTGGGTGCCGAACTCAAAATGCTTGTGCTCGATGATGCGGGTGTAGGGCACCTGGCGCTCCGTGTAATTGACCACCGCGTTGCCCTGATAATTGTCGCAGTCCAGCACCTCGGTCTCAAAAGACACTGTGCGGTACTGCAGGGGGCCGTAGCAGAAATCATAATAGGCGTCAATCATGCCGGTGTAAATGGTGCGGTCCGCAATCTCAGGATTCTCCTGAATAAAGGTTTTGTAATCCGTATGCAGCAGAATGTCCGTACCCTCAAACATCTTCTCAATGATCTGCGTGTAGCCGCCCACGGGAATGCCCTGATACCGGTCATTAAAATAATTATTGTCGTATGTAAAGCGCAGGGGAAGCCTTTTGATGATAAAGCTGGGCAAATCCTTACAGTCTCTGCCCCACTGCTTCTCCGTATAGCCCTTTACCAGCTTTTCGTACACATCCGGCCCTACCAGAGAGAGGGCCTGCTCCTCCAGATTGCGCGGTTCTCCCAGGTGCAGCTCCTCAATCTGAGCGGCGATCTTTTCCTTCGCCTCGGCAGGAGTAATCACACCCCACAGGCCGTGGAAGGTGTTCATATTGAAGGGCATATTGTACAGCTCGTCTTTGTACCGGGCCACCGGAGAATTAATATAATTGTTAAAATCAGCGAAGCCGGTGATGTACTCCCACACCTTCCGGCTGCTGGTATGGAAAATGTGAGCACCGTACTTATGTACCTGGATGCCCTCCACTTCCTCTGTATAAATATTGCCGCCGATATGCTCCCGCACGTCGATGGCAAGGCACTTTTGGCCCGCTTTGGTCAGCGCCTGGGCACAGACCGCGCCGAACAGGCCGGTGCCGACAATTAAATAATCATACTTTTGCTTATTGATATTCATGTCATTTCCCTGTTCTCGTATCATTTCTGATTGTATGTTCAGTTCGTCATTGAAACGACATCCTTTTCATACCCGAATGTCAGTTAAACCCGTAAATCTTCTGCGCCGCCTGATAGCCCCAGACCGCGATCTTTCTGCCGGCCTTTCCCGGCAAATTCATGGCCACGCCCAGAAGCGTGTGCCTCAGCTTCTGATACAGCCCCTCATCCATCTGCCTTAAGTCTTCCCATAACTGAGCCTTCTTTTGCAGATTCTCCTCCGTGCCGCTCTTGATGGCCAGTATGGAGGAAATGGTAGTGATGATGGAAAGGTAATTGAACATATATTTCTGCAGGGGACCATCCTTCGGCGCGGTTTTCAGATAGGACTGAGCCATCAGCCGGTTGACCTTCATCTGCTGGTCGATGCGACCGATCATCACCTTTTCATTGACCGACTGATCTTCCCTTCCGATATAATAATGGTACAGAATCCTGTCCATATAATAAATATGCTTCACAAAGGGGAAGGGATCAAACACAAAAATATTGTCCACATAGAACGTGTGCTTCGGCAGCACCATGCAGCTTAGGCGCAGCACCTCGGTACGGTAAATCACCGCGTGCATCAACAGATATTTTCCCACCGGGAAGGGCTTCATCTCCTCCCAGGTGAAGACCCGGTCCTTCGGCATGTATTTGCTGTACTCCATGGTCTTCTTGTGGGTGACGCCCACCTTGTCGTAGAGGAAGTTGGTAACAAACATGTCCACGCTCTCCCCCAACTGCTCTAACCTGTCCACAACCTCCTTCAATACCTGCTCGTCCACCCAGTCGTCGCTGTCCACCACCTTGTAAAACATACCGGCGGCATTGCGGATGCCGGTATTCACGCCCTCGCCGTGGCCGCCGTTCTCCTGATGAATGGCCCTGACGATGGTGGGATACTCTCTCTCATATCTGTCGGCAATGGCTCCCGTCTCGTCCTTCGAGCCATCGTCCACGATCAGAATCTCAATCCTCTCCCCGGCGGAGAGAAGGGTCTGGATGCAGTGCTCCATATAGGCGGCGGAATTGTAGGAGGGAACCGCCACGCTCAATACTTTTCTGCTCATGTAAATTGCCTTTCTGATTTTTTATATCCAAAACATTTTCACATCCAATATGAATATATCAAATAAAATATTTCCTGTGTCAAGCATTTTTGAAAATGTCCCGAAAAATCTTTAACATTAGCCCCGACT
>JAJPYH010000301.1:0-1583 GCA_021205045.1 Lachnospiraceae bacterium
GTCGGGGCTAATGTTAAAGATTTTTCGGGACATTTTCAAAAATGCTTGACAAATAAATGATAAAATCAGCCTAAAAACTGACGCAGACCCGCTGTAAACTTGACTTCATCCTTTAAATAATATAAATTGTTACCATAGAAGACAATAATCATGAAAGGAAGCGTAAAGAATGCCATTACCAAAAGAACACCTTTATACCATAGACGATATTTACAATTTACCGGACGGCCAGCGTGCCGAACTGATAGACGGCCAAATTTATAATATGGCGCCGCCCAGCAGGAAACACCAGGATATACTTTCGTTCTTGCATTTAACTATCGGAAATTATATCAATCAAAATAAGGGCAACTGCAAAATATATCCTGCTCCCTTTGCCGTATTTCTTGAAATTGACAAATGCACCTATGTCGAACCGGATATTTCCGTGATCTGCGACCCTGACAAACTGAATGACCGTGGATGTAATGGGGCTCCGGACTGGATCATTGAAATTGTGTCTCCCGGAAGTAAATCAATGGACTATTACACAAAACTCGCCCTGTATCGTGCTGCCGGTGTTCGTGAATACTGGATTGTGGATCCTCAGCGCCAGGTGATTCTTGTGTATGATATGGAACACGGAGAAGGGCCTGTTATTCGCGCTTTCAATGATTCCATTCCTGTGATGATATATCCCGGATTTTCTATTGATTTCAGTCTCCTTAAGTTCTGATTTTTTACTCATGGTCATACAGTTGGAAAATGAGTACAGCAAACGAGGCATCTGATGAAAAAAAATATGGGTCTGCGGACTCCCCGGCAAGGTTTCCAATTATATACTGGCATTAAGAGAGACAGGCCTTGACCCAAAAGTCTCCGCCTCCCTTCCCACTCCGGAGGGCCTGACCGAGCAGGATTTTGCAGGCCTGCTGCTGCCCGGCGGCGGCGATATGGATCCTGCCTTTTACGGACAGAAAAACCAAAGCTGCCGCAATATCAACCGGGAGCTGGATCTGGCTCAGCTTCAGGCACTGGATACCTTTGTAAGATTAAAAAAGCCGGTTCTTGGAATCTGCAGAGGGCACCAGCTGATCAACGTCTATTTCGGCGGCACCCTGATCCAGGATCTGCCGAACGCTGACTACCACCAGGCCCATGAGGGAAGGGATTCTCATCATCCTGTCCGGATCCTGCCGGATACTCCCCTGTCGGATTTCCTGGGCGCCAGGGAAATGGTCGTCAACAGCGCCCACCACCAGGCCCTGGACCGGATGGCGGAAAGCCTGAAGGTCTGCGCATACAGCGAGGACGGCGTGATCGAAGCTTTCTGCCACAAAGAGCTTCCCATATTGGGTCTGCAGTGGCATCCGGAACGGATGGCTTATTCCGGATATTACACAGAAGGCAGGTCTGACGGCAGCCTAATTTTTCAGTATTTTAATGAAATGCTTTAAGAGACCGGCAAATAATTGAAAGGAGAAAGACCATGGAACATTACAAAATTGTTTCCCTTCCTGATGACGAAGAATACCGTTACTGGAAGCTGTTTGAGGACACCTGTATTATTCATTACGGAGAGGCGCTGGATGCCTTTCTGCTGT
>JAJPYH010000301.1:1593-3288 GCA_021205045.1 Lachnospiraceae bacterium
AAGGCCCTGCTGATCGATACCCCTTACGGGCGGGGCGATTTTCCCAATATCGTTGAGGCGCTTCGGGATGGCAGGGAGCTGCTGGTGGTGAACACCCACGGGCATTTTGACCATACCGGCGGCAACCGGTGGTTCCCGAAGGTGTACATGCATCCCAACGCCATGTCCTACGCCAATCAGCCTTTCTCTCCGCTGGATCCCGCATGGCTTGCCAACATGCCGTATCCGGATTATGAAATGCTGCCTGTCAATGACGGGGAAGTGTTCCGCCTGGGCGGCAGAGATGTGGAGGTGTTATATACCCCCGCTCACAGCGACAGCTCCCTTTCCTTTATCGACCACAAAAGGCGTCTCCTGTTTTGCGGGGATGAGTTCGACGCGGGTCAGGCAAATCTGGGGGAATTTCCCACGGTGGGGGCTTTTTGGCAAAACTGTCTCCGGCTGAAGGAACGGGAGGCCGAATATGATTTTATCATGCCCAATCATAACGGCTGCCCCATCGCCAAAGAATATCTGGATGATTTCATCACCGCAGCCAGGCACATTGTGGAGGGAAAACCTGACCTGGTGCCCTTCGACCACCTTCCCGGATATAAAACTACCCACGGAGGAATCCGTGCCCAGGTGGGCAACTCCTGCATCAATTATCTGCCTGAAGGAGTGACCAGAGTCTAGCACATCGTTTCAAAGAATCCGCCCTTCTTCCGGTCTGTTTTTCTTTATTATGCAGGTCAAAACACAGTCGCAGACCGCAGATTTTGGATTCAAAAAGCCCCTCCGGGAACAGGCTTCTCTTTTTCTGTCCTCCCGAGGGGCTTAAATTGCGTTTATTAATTTCAGATATTCATGTCCTGTGCCGATGTCACTGTTTCTCTTAACGGGATAGCCATGCATTGACAGCAGCTTTACGTATCATTATGTATCCGAGAATCCTCAATCATTCAGTTTCGAATACCCGTAGCCCTTAACAATGGCATCCAGCATCGGCATCCGCTTTATGTATCAGAGAATCCTCAATAATTCAGCTCCGAATACCCATAGCCGTTGACGATGGCGTCCAGCTTCTGCTTCTGCTTGCAGAATGGGCAGTTGTAGGTCTCATAGGCCACATATCCCGGAATATCCTTGCCGGTGAAAATGCTCTTCACCTCATACCCTCCGCAGTGGTCCACCATGCTGAACACAGAGCACACCGCCTGCACCTTACCGCCGTAATAATCCAGGCACTCCAGACTTCTGTCAATGGTCATACCTGTGGTGGAAGTCGCCAGCAGCAACAGGATATTCTTGCCCTTAATCTCAGGCACCAGATTGTCGCGGAACAGAAGCTGATTGTTGGAGTTGATCTCCGGCGTCACCACATAGACCGTGTCGTGGTAATTCATGTTGGTGTACATGCCCTTTTTGAGCTCCTCCGCCAGATAAGCGCCGATCACCTCGCTGCCGTCCATGCACACGATCGTATCCACCACAATATGAGGGGAAAGCATACGGATAAAGGCCTTGGCCACCTCCGCCGCCTCGCTGACTCTGGTCTTGAGCTGCGTCATATCCACGTAATAATTGATGTGAGAGTGACTGGTAGCAAAATGTCCCGGAATGGCGCGCAGCACCACCTGGTTTCCGGTTTTTGAGTGGAACTCCATCATTATATTCTGCCTTTCTGCGAAAGGCACCGATGGGGTTATGAAACAG
>JAJPYH010000185.1:0-1468 GCA_021205045.1 Lachnospiraceae bacterium
TGGCATAAAATCAAATGAAGGTATAGCCAGTTAATTATTATTCGATGTACTAGAACCTCCGCCTCATTGCCAAACTGACTGACATCCGCGATTCTGACAGACCCCTTTCCGTCCAGCATAAACCGGACCATCACATTATTTTCCGCAGTACTCATGTTAAGAAAGTCGGCTGCAACCGTAGCAAACTGAGAAGTGCTCAGCATGGATTTGCTCTGGAAGACAGATCCCGCATTTCCCATCAGATCCGGCCACGCGCCGCCGCCGCGGTAAGTGACTCCCCGATAGGCGGCCCTGCCCTCATTGGAGGCTCCTGCGGGCAGGTAGGCGATGGTTGTTCCAAAACCAGTATCATGTTCAGCAATCGAAAGAATCTGCGTCTGATCGCTTTCCTCAGCCCCTCTCAGGGCCAGCGCGTCCTGGGACATCCTGGAGGAAATCTGAATGACATCATAGATTTTGTTCATCAGTCTGAAATCTGTCTTCTCCTGAGCTGTGGCGTCCAGGTAAGACCTGCTGTCATTATATAACACGCTGCGGGCTTTTCCCTCATAGTCCTCCCTGGCGCCTGTATGGCGTGCTCTAAGGTCTCCCGCTGGTCCTTATTCATGACAATGTCCTCAAAACCGAAATTGGCCTTGACCCGGGTGGCCTTCTGGG
The DNA here is from genome assembly GCA_021205045.1 of Lachnospiraceae bacterium. Lineage (GTDB taxonomy): Bacteria > Bacillota > Clostridia > Lachnospirales > Lachnospiraceae > RGIG6307. Next base: position 658 of record JAJPYH010000185.1, read on the forward strand.
TCAGCTCGGAGCTCATCTGATTATTGCAGCCCTTAAACAGGGTGGCCCTGGGAATGAGGATGTCTTTATCCATGGCGGCGTAGCTTCTGGCCTGATGGAGCGCCGATTTGATCTTGCCCGGGGTAAAGAGGAACTTGGTAGCCATTTCCGCCAGGTCCACATCCTCCGCCAGCGCGTAGCCTTTGGCGTAATAATGCCAGCAATCTTCCCTCTCCTGGTTGGAGGGGGTGGGGAGCTCCAACTCCGTAAACTCCTCTTTGGTCATTTCCTTCATGGACAGCTTTTCTTTGCTCAGGGCAAAGCAGAGCACCCCGTGGCGGATCAGGCTGGAGAAGGCCAGATCCATGTAGCCGTAAAACTTCTCTTTTTCTTCCTCCCGGAAGCTTAAATCGTCCAGAACGCAGCAGGCGCCAATGAGAATGCACTCCCTGGTAACCGCCCACAGGGCCTGATTAACGAACTGAAAATCATAGACAAATAATTTCTTGCAGTTGATGGTGATGGCCTGGGTGGAGTGACGCTGACAGAAATGTCTGATAAAAAATTTCCTGCCGCTGCCCTCATCCCCGAAGACGGAGAAAATACGGACTCCATCCCCATAGGAAATCTCCAGAGCCTCCAGCACTCCCTCATTGGCCATGATGGGATCCAGCGCTTTGTCATCTGTCAGCATCTGAAAGAAACGGATATAATTTTCATCCAGCCGCAGCGGATTCTTGCCGAACAGAAAGTCGATCACTCTTTTGTCCGGGGATACCACCGTGGAAAAGGGCATGCTGCCGGATACATTCAGACTGAGCAGGGGCAGAAG
>JAJPYH010000185.1:1478-4102 GCA_021205045.1 Lachnospiraceae bacterium
CTCCAGGCATACGGACATGTCTCCGTAGGCTCCGGTGATGGAAAAGCGGTCTCCGTAATACAGCTTGGCCGCAGATTCAATGGTGGGGGCGGGCAGATTGCCGTTCTCATTGATGACCTGAAAGATTCCCGCGTAGTCCGTCTGGGTGGAGGACAGGATGCTGCAGGCCAGGCAGAAAACCGTGAAATTTTCAAAGGAAAGCCTGGTGCAGATGTCATGAAAGGGAAGACCAAGCCCCTCTTCGATGGAAAGAGCCGCCCTGGCTTTTATGTAATCAATCATCTCCTCCATGGTCAGCAAAGAAGCCGCCTCTTTTGCAGGCGCAGATTCCTCCCCGCCCCCTGCCGCCCCGGAGAAATCCATGAACAGGCTCAGAAGCTCCTGGTCCTCCGCATCCCATCCGCTTTCCTCTGAATCTGAGGTCTCCGGTTCCAGGCTTCCTGAAGCTGGCATTTCCCGGATTTCTGAATCCTCCGGCTTTGAGCTGTCTTCGCTGTCCATATCCGGGGAACCCGGCTTCTCTGCTCCCTGCCCCTGCTTCTCAGACTGCCGGTCCAGAAACAGATCCAGCTTATCCAGGCAGGTATGTTTCCGTCCGTCAGTTCATTGTCCACGCAGATAATGGACAGGGAAACCTCCGCCCTGGTGGGCTGGCCGATGGTGTTGAACATGGTGTATCTGGCGGACACCCGTTCCAACAGGCCCGCGTATCTCATGGGGCCCCAGCAAAAGGCGATTTCACGGGTCTCCTCACTGTGAAGGGCAGCGGTAAAAGCCTCCACCTCCGGCTGTACGGAATAATCGCTCTTGCCTGCAAGGTTTAAGGCCGCCTTCGCCGCGTTTGCCGCCACAGCGGAGGCGGACAGATTGAGCTTGTCCGCCATAAAGGCGTCCGCCGGATCTGTCTTGTCAAACAGAAGCTTCACATCCAGGCCGATGCGCAGTACCCCGTCCGCCATGGCCACCTCTGTCGTTTTGTCGGTATAACTGGTCTTGGTGACCTGTCCTCCGCCATAGCCGCTCAGATGCAGGCTGGAGGGATTAAATTTAACCTCAAAGGTTTTCTTCGTTCCCGGAGAAACACCTGCTGCGGCCGCAGCCGCCGAGGCTGCACTTTTTGCCTGATTGGCCACACTGGTCACGGAGGAGCCTCCGCCCGCGGATACCGGTGATTCCACGGAAATAGAGCTTTTGCGCCGGTCCGTAATCTCAATATAGGCCTTGTACACATTTCCGGCCATACCCGCCATGGTAGTATTCAGTAAAGTGGTTACATCGGCCATATCATTCTCCTTCTGATATCTACAGGTTTAAATTCAGAATACTGTTGTTGGTCAACTGACTCAAAAGACTGCCGGAGCCGGTACGCTTTGACACATCCGAGGATCCGAACACGGAGGTGAAGGCTTCTTCCCAGTACAGCTTATCCATGGCCGATTCTCTGGGCTGAGTGATGGTGATATCAATGGTGCCCCGCACCGGGTTTCCGGTCTTATTGAACATGGTATAGTTGCTGTCCACGCTGGTCAGCTCCCCCCTGAAAAACATCCGGCCCCAGAAAAAGATCACATGTCTGGTAGTTTCCTGGGTTAAAAGAGCCATAATCCCGTCCATCACCGGCTGCACTGAATAATCCACATCCCCGATCTTCATGAGGGAGCTGGCCGCCGCTGCGGCGGTGTTGGCCAGTGACAGATTCATATTTTCCAGCATAAAGGCGTCCGACACATTTACCGCGTCAAACAAAAGCTGGCAGGACAGGGTGGAGATGGCATTTTCAAAGTTCTGAACGGTCTGATTGACGCCCTCCCCTCCCAGATTCCCGCCGGAGTATTGAATCCGGTTTCCGGCACCCTGGGTGCTGAGATAAATGGTGTTGGGATTGTACTGCACCTCCAGGGCCGCATAGCCGGTGCCGGTCATGGCCCCGCTTTTTTTGATGGTGCTGTAGGTTAAGCTGCCCTGGTTTAAAGCATTTGCCGTTCTCTGCATAAAATCCAGATTCTGCCTCAGATCATCGGCTTCTCTTGTGGGCGCATCCATATAGATATGGGCGTTCATCTCCCTGACAAATAAAATCGCCTTGGGCACATTCCCGGTCAGAGAGCTCAGTGCGTTCTGAAGGATTGTGGTACTCATCCGCTGTTTTCCTCCTTATGCCCGTATCACACAGGCGGTATTTTGGGCCTGCGTCTGTCCATCCGCTGCTTCGTCCAATCGCCGGTATCTGTCAATAACCGCGGCGCTTCTTTTCATTTTCCAGGCGCCGTTCCAGTCTGGTATAAATCTGATCCGAGAGCACTCCCATCTGCCGCTGAACCCCTCTCTGAATCAGTCTTTCCATATCTTCCTTTTCCTCGTACCTGGTGTTGACGGACTGCTGGCGAAGGGTGACATTTTCCTCCCGCCTGGTCTCCTCCACCCGGTTGGTCACATTCACATCCCTGCGCAGGGTACGGTTCTGCTCCAGAAGCTCCATCAGCTCTTCCTCATCCACCCGGTTTTCCAGGGATTTGTGGACCAGGGACAGATTCTGTCTCTCCACTGTGGTCCGGCTGTCCGTGGAAGGAGAAAGGGACTCATACTCTCTTCGCTGCTCTATCACTTTCTCCGTGGTATCGTGA
>JAJPYH010000185.1:4112-21615 GCA_021205045.1 Lachnospiraceae bacterium
CTCATGTGTCCGGACTTCGTTTTCCCGTTCTGTCTGACGAATATCCAGCATCAGCTCCTGAAGAGAGCTGTTTAGCTGCGCCGCTCCCTGATCCGGGGAACTTTGCCTCTCCTGCTGCATCTGAAGAACCTTTTCATATATTTGCCTGGTCTGTTCGGGAATCAGCTCCTCCATGGCCTGTTCCACAGCGGACCGGGCTTTCTCGTCCCGGGTTTCCTTCTGGTAATGCTCTTCTCTGACAAGCTGCGGGTTTTCCAGCGCCTTTAAGCTTTCCTCCCGCATTTTGAGAGAGGCAGGCTTTCGGCCTTTTTCTCTTTGCTGCTCCTGCGTAAGCCTGGCGGTCATCAGCTGCTGATAACGTTCATAATTCTCCACGTTCCTGCGGTTGATTTCCATCAGCTCCTGCATCAGAGGATCCTCGCCGGTCTCAGAAACCGGAGAAGACTCCCGGGGCTCATTTTGTCCGGAATAATAGAGGTTTGTCTCCTCCCGGCGGGACATGGTGCTGTAAGTATCTCCCATGCGGACAGACTGTAAGGTATCTCCCTGTCCGGTCAGTTCTTCCTCCTGCCCCCGGGCCGGTTCCTTTCCCGCTTCCGGCATTGTCTGATCCGCTGTGAAATAAACTGTCTTCCCGCTTTCCTCAGGAGAAATCGTTCTTTTCACCGCCTCGCCCTGCCTGATGTCCTCCATCTGCCTCAGGATTCTCTCAGAGGTCTGCCGGATGCTCTGTGCAGCGTCCCGGGCTGTGGGCTTTGTTTCTGTTGAAGAAGGCTGTCCCTGCTTTTGATTTTCCTGAGAAACCGTCTCCGGCTCCTGGGAACTGCCTTCCTCCCCCTGCTGATAAATGAGGGTGAGATGATCTCCTTCCTGCCGGGGCCGCTGGGGAAACTCCTGCTGAGGGGCTGCCCCTGAAATTCTCTGACTTAAAATCTCATTCATGTAATGAAATTCCCGCCCAGGCTGTGCCTCCATAAGCTCCGGCTCCGTTTTCTGGTCTGAAGATGGGGGCGCGGTTTCCGATGGAGTCTTCTCTTTTTTCTCTTCTCTGCCCTGTTGTCTTTCCAGGACTTCCTTCACCTTACGGTCAGTCAGGGCTTCCTGCAAACCGGCGGCTTCCTTCTTTGCTTCAAAAGCAGACTGCACTTCCGATTCCGGCGTTTCCTCCGCCCTGTAGGTCAGCTCCAGACTGACAGCTTCCCGAGCCGGCCTTTCCATCTCCCGGCCCGGCTGGGGCACAAGGGGGCTGTATTCTCCCCGCAGTGCTTCCTCCAATACCTGGGATCTCTTTTCCTCCGGTATGGGCTGTCCTGTGCGTTCCTGCCCAATTCCGGACTTTGAAAAATCCACCCTTCCTTCTGCGGTTTCCCGCGTCCTTTCCGAACTGGGTGGAACTGTCTCCTGCCCTGAGCTGTTCAAAGGCCTGTCTGGAAGGGCCGTTTCTTCCGATGCTTCCTGTTCCGGAAATACCAGCTGCATGGGGCTTTCCTGGCCTCCCTGCTGTCCCCCTTCCCGGAGAATCGTCTCCTCCCGGATATACTCTTTGATCTTCTCTGATCCGAAAGGAACGGTCTCTTCCTTGTCTTCGGTTCCAAAAAAGATCTGCGCTTCCTGATGGACTCTCTCCCCGGAGGACGGAGCAGTCGTCTGTACCTGGCCTTCCGCCGTGACTTTCCAATTTCCATCCAGCCTCTCTTCCCCTGTTTCTGTCCGGGTCTGCGTCTCTGCCAAAAGAGGCTCCTCCAGCCGTTCCGTTTCCTGACGCAGGGATAATTCCATAGGCTCCATTCTCACATTCGTTCTGTCATCTGAATGGTATACGATGGACAGATACTGATGGAAAAGCTGTTCCAGAATCTCCGTCCTTTCCTGTGTGGGAGCCGCGGGCGCTGTCTGCGCCGCCTCAGTTTCCCTGAGAATAACTGAACCTGGTTTTGCGGAAGGGAGCAGCCCTGTCTCCGGAACAGAACTCTTTTCCTGCTCCCGCTTCTCCCCCGTCCCAGTCCCCTTCCCTGTGGGAATGGAGGGCCGACTGACCTGCGATGCCTCAGGCAATGGCATTTCCTGCTCCCTGCCAGCGGTCTTTTTTTCCAAGGCTGCGGACGGGCTCCCGGTCTCTTTTGCCGTCTTTTGCTCTCTTTCAGGGGTCTCAATCTCCGCCCTTTGCTGCTTTTGCGGCGTTTGCGTCCCTGCGCCCCCGGAAGCCTCCTGTTCCTCCCCGGAACTCGTTTCCGTGTAGGAAAGCAAAACAGGCTCTCTTTGCTCCCGGGTTCCATCCCCATCCGCCGGAATAACCGTCTGATTTTCCCAAAGAACCTGTTCGCTCTGATTTCTGAGGGAAAGAAGCTCCCGCAGGGTCTCCAGCTCCTTCTCCTGTGTCCGGATCTCCTGAACCGGCTCCTCCTGCCTGGCAGCGGCGGACACGTTGGGTCCGGACATGTGATAGGAAAGGCGCTTCAGAGTGTTTTCCGCCGTCTGATACAAGGCGTTCTCCGCATGAACCCAGACCTGGGAGGAGCGGATGTTTTTTTCCGACAGACTCTGATACAGGCTGTCCGCCAGATGGAGCAGAATGGCGGAGGTGATCTGGCTGTTGACACTCTCCTGGGTCACCTGGGTTTCCTCCGGACCATTCTCCTCATAAAAATTTTCATGCCTGTATACAAAGGGCACCTGTCTGCCCACGGTCTGGGTCTGCAGGCGGTTTAAGAGAATATGGGACACCATTCTCTGCTGTTCGGAAAAGGCCAGCTCCTGGCCCCTGACCTGGGGCGAATTCTGCGCCGGAAGAGAATAAAAATTATTTAAAATCTGATAAATGGCTCCTGTCTGAAGACGATTGAGAATGTCTTCATGCAGGTAGAGCCGTTCCTGGGAGGAATAAGATTCCTGCACCTGTCTCTGAGAAATGGAACTGTTCTGATACTCCTCCAGCGTCCGGTTCAGTTCCTCCAGATTATTCCAGTACAGATCGGTCAGCTCTCTCACATTCCGGGTTTCCTGTTTTAATAAAGAAAGCTGCTTCATAAACTGCTGAATGTTGGTAACGCCGAGCCTGTGCAGCACATCGGTAATGTAAACCCGGTCCTGATAGGTCAGGTTTACCTCCTCGGTCACGGAAATCCTGTTTAACAGGTTATTGATCACCTCCAGCTTTGTCTGGCGGTTATTCTGAATCCGGGTGTCCTGCAGGATGCTGGTGCTTCCCCCGCCGTCAATATATATTTCCGGAGGAGACATAACCACATGGAGGAGATCCTCTCTATTGATCTGGGCCGACATGAGCTGATAATTTCCCATGATCCGCTGACCGAAGGCTTCGGAAGAGGAGGATATGACTCTGGCGCTTTTCAGTTCTATGGGTGCTTTGATGGTTATCAAATCTTCTCCCCCTTCCTGTCGTTATTGGACAGATAGGAGGCGATGCTGGCGGCGCTTTTTTCCTTTGGCCAGCGTCTGGCCTTTTTCTCCATGTCCTCCTGGCCAAGCTCTTCGACGGACGTCACCACGCTTGCCGTAGGCGGCCATTTCTTTGCCCTCTTCTCCATGTCTTCCTGGCGCAATTCTCCGGAGGATGTGACCGCGCTTACAGTGGGCGGCCATTTTTTCGCCTTCTCTTCCATGTCCTCTCTGGAGCTTTCGGTGGTGGTGACCGCGCTTCGGTTGATGCCCAGATAGGCCTTGCCTGCAGTCTGGCTGCTCCCCGAATTTCCTGTGGAACTGGCTGAAGCGGTCTGAGAGCTTCCGGTTGTGGATTCACTCTGAACGGTCTTAGCGGTATTTCCTCCGGTGAACATCCACTTTTTGGCCTTTGCCTGCATGGCGCTCTGGTCTAACTCCAGTCCGCCCTTCACTGCATCATCAATATGTACGGCTGACTGTTTGCCGCTTCCCTTCTTGCTGGTGCCGTCAAAGCTCCAGGTCTCGCCTGTCACAAGGCCCGCCAGAGGATTATCTATACAAAACATTTCCCGATATGCGATGGTGGTGGTCTCCGTCAGCAGCTCACTCTTCTCGGAGTCCAGAGATCCAAATTCCTTCCCTGTCACTGTACAGCCGGTGAAAACGTAGTAACGCACCGTCTGAGAACCCCCGTAGGTTCTGTTGACCATGAGTATCACCGGCAGCACCAGATCCGTGCCGTTTGTGAGGGGATCCAGCAGATTGACCCCCACATACCTTTCCACCTGAAAGGTAAAGGGCTGGGAAATGGGCTTGCGGAGCATATGCACATAGTCGTTGACGCCGCCCTCCTGCACATACTCATACTCATTGACTTTGGAAAAGGACCTGACCGATTTGCAGGGCAGATCATAAAGGGCCTCCACACGAAGGACAAAATTAAAACCCACCGCCGGTTTTCTGTCCAGATTCAGTCCAATATTAAAGCTCAGTAAATCAGCCATAGCTTCCACCGCCTTTCTATCTTGTGGGCTTCATATCAAGAATGCTCTTTTCTTTGCTCTTTTTGGAGGGATTCAAGCTTTCATTGATTCGTGAGATCTCAGAACACCATCTCCTGCGCGTCATGTGGTCGAGTCCCATCACATCCTCGCTGCTCCAATGAAAATAATAGGAAATAAACGACATCTCCCGATAAAGCTCATCCTGGGGATACAGCTTTATCCCTCCCCGGTAAAATTTAAAGGTACCCTGAAAACCTTTCCGCAGTCCGGACACACGACCTCCATGGTGGGAGGCTCAATGTCATTGATTCTCTGATACATATCCTGGAGAAAGGCCAGATCCGCTGTAAACAGCTTTTCAATCACGTTTGCGGTCACCATCTCCAGCCCCTCCAGCTGCGTCACCACCTTACCCAGAATCACAATGGTCAGATAGGACGGGTTGCTTAAAACTCTGGGATCTCTGGTGGCGCTGATTTCATCTCCCGCTGTAGCCAAACGCATCTTTCCTCTGCGGTGAAGCTGTCCCGTGCTGTCCATATATCCCTTCGGCAGAGTAAAATCAAATACAGTTTCCATATCTGTTTCATCCTTTCCGATTTCTTTCCGGTTATTACCGGGTCTCGTACACTGGCTCTCAAATAACCGGACTTTATGCAGGGCCAGGTAATATCGAATGCGCCGTATCGGTCCGGGGCGGTTGAAGGCGCCCCGGAACCCGGCTGTTTTTACTTCTTATATTTGCTGGAAATCACCAGCTCTTCGTGCTTTCGTTGGAACTCACCGGTTTTCCGGACATTAGTTTGGAATCACCAGTTCCTCGTAAGCAATTTCCACACTCTCAATGGCCACATCGGAGGTCTTGGCGTCCAGATCCGGCGCATTGTACTTGGCCACCCAGGCGTTGGTCAGAATCCATACTCTGGTGCCTGTTACCGCCGTGGCAATGGTCTGGGGTGCTCCGCCGTTGATGTCGATCATCTCGATCTGCACGTTGTTGCGGGGGATCTCTCCTCTCACTTCGCTGACGCACTCCTGAACCCAGGTCTTAAACGCGCTGTCCAGGGTATACCCAAACTTCAGAGTCACGTTGCCATGCTTTACCAGTCCCGGAATTTTCACCGGAGCCAGGCTGTTGGCGTTGCCCTGACGGAACTCGATCACATCCACCGATGCTTCCACTCCGGTCACTTCACTGAACGCGGCCGTACCGGACACGCCGTCCACAGTAACCAGAAAATTCATTTTTATTAAGGGATAGGAAAGCCCCTTACTGTTTTCATATGTCGCCATACTCTAATTCTCCTTTTCATTCAAGCTGCATGTACGTGTCATTTATTCCCCGCCGCCGGACTCAGCAGTGTGCTGCGTCACACGGAAGATGACAAACTCCGCCGGGCGGGACGGTGCGATACCGATATTGCAGATCAGTCTGCCGTTCATGATATCGTCTCTGCTCATGGTGGACGGCCCGATCTCCACAAAATAGCCCTCCGCAGGTGTGGAACCGGCCAGCATTCCCTGTCTCCACATACTGTCAAGGAAGGAGGAAACCGTCAGACTGACTCTCTGCCACAGGGTCGCGTCGTTGGGCTCGAAGACCACCCAGTTGGTGTTGGCCTTGATGCTCTCCTCCACATAGATGAAGAGACGGCGGACGTTGATATACTTGAACGCGGAATTACTGCTGGCGGTTCTGGCGCCCCATACGCGGATACCCTGTCCGGGGATCGCGCGGATCAGATTCACGCCTTCCGGATTGAGAAGATCCTGCTCCGCCTTGGTGTAGTTCACCTTCAGGCCCGTGCAGAAAACGATCTCATTGGCCGGAGCCTTATGGACGCCGCGGTTGATATCGGTTCTGGAATACACGCCCATCACCGCGCCTGAGGGCGGTACGAAATCGCTCTTATTGGAAGAGCGGTCAAAGACCTGAATCCAGGGATGATACATGGCCGCGTAGGTGGAGTCGATCATGCTGCGATATTCAATCAGATCCTTGATCTTATAAGCCTCCTTGGGCATATCGAAGACTGCCACACGGCTCTTTAAATTCTCGCAGTGGGCTACCAAAGCCACGATCACTTCCGCGTCGGTGACACCAGGAATGGCCATCATGCTGACCATGCTGTTCTCCAGGAAGGACTGGATGCCTGTACGCTTTCCGGGGCCGCCGTCCTTGCCGATAAAGGTGGCCGCGGTCACTGTATCCAGGGTACCGTCATAGCCGCCCTCCAGGGTGAACATTCCGCTGGTGTTGCCCTCGCCCAGGATGGCCTCCACAGGGTTGCCGATGGTCTGGGGCTGCTCAAAGGACACCTTCACCAGCTCGCTGAGAGAAAGTCTGGTGCCGATATAATTGGAGGCTGCCACGTTAAAGCTCAGCTCCCCGTAATTCTCCACCTCGTCGTTGTAACGGATGCTCACATCCACCGTCACAAGATAGAGGACCGTCTGGGGGATGATGCCCGTGTCCACCACATCGGTGTTGAAGGGCTGCTCAAAGGTGACCGAATTGTCATAGATGGTAGCGATCTTATTGTACTCGCCGTTGACCTCCACCAGATCTCCCTCGCGGAAGCCTGCCACGGTCTTCGCCACATAGCCGGTGCCCGACTGGGCGATGAGCTGCAGCTTCTTTTTTTCTACGGTATTAAAGGAAACCTGGATGCGGTTGCCCCACTTGCCTTCGTTGGCCGCTTCCACAGTCAGGATGCCCTTCTGGCAGGAGGCCGCCTTCGCGTCATCCGGAACCACACGGGATACGAAGCATCTGGTTCCTCCATTGATGAAAAACTGCTCCACGCTGTTGGCCAGGTAGCGGTACTCCCCGTGGGTAAACTCGCTTAAAGATCCTCCGAACTGCTTGGTAAAGCTCTTAAAGCTGGTAACCAGGGACGGCTCCCCGATGGAGGGGCCTTTCTCCGCAAAGCCGATGAAGCCGGCGGTACTGGTTCCTACACCTTCGATACTCCGGGGAGAATTATCGTATTCTTCCACATAGACTCCCGGTGTAAAATATTCTGCCATATTTGTTGTTCTCCTTTCGTTTTGGTTGTAAGGAATGATCCTTATTCTTCTGCGGCAGTTCCTTACGTGACAGTGGCCTTGACCTGCCCCGGCGATGTGATGCTGATCACTCCCCCGTAGGAGCACATCAGCTTACAGTCGCTGGTCAGACAGGGCTTTCCGTTAATCAGCACTGTCGGTTTTGTGGGAATCCAGGTTCCCGCCGGCACCAGAGTACAGGGCTGAGGCGTCAGGGCTCCCAGCGCTGCGGCTGTGGCCGAGGCGACGGCCGGATTCGCCAGGGATGAGCACATGCCAAAGGGAGTGATATTGGCCGTCTGACAATCCTGTATCGTAGCCGCAGGTCTGGAATCCGCCAGGCATACGGTCTGAGAGGTCACATTTACGGTTCCGGGGGCCGCCCCGAAGGTACACATGGCCACAGCTCCGGTCACTATCATTTGTCCCATATCTCATCCTCCTTTTTATTGCAATTCTTCTTCAGCCCGGTGCATATCCACCGTTCTGAATTCTGCGGTGCCACGCACTTCATAGCGGACCAGATATATCAGATGGGTTCTGTCATCCCTGACCCTGAGTACGTAATTTCCCTGTTGATCTACCATTCCAAATACAATCCTGGCCACAGGGGAGTTGACCGTAAACGGCTCTGCCAATGGTCTGCTGATTTTCACAGAATTCTCCGATAACTCCTTAATCACCTCGAAGGGCTCATAGTCCTGTCGATTCATGTGAATCAGCCCGTAATAAATATGGTCCATGCCCGTCCTGTGGGTTTTGAACAGCTTCATGATCCGCTTTCTCTCATCAAACCCGCTGATACAGCAATCGGCCGAGCCTAAGCTGACCGCCTGGATGGACTCCAGGCCCGGAAGATTCCCCGACAGAGTGATAACCGGCTGTCCCGCTGCGTTCTCTGACGGTATCAGGAACGCTTCCTTTACCGGCATCCCTGAGTCCAGCTTCTGATATCGGATGGCAAGACTGCAGGTTTCATATCCATAAACTGCAATCTTCAGCGTTGTGTCTTTCCTGCCCCGGTTTAAGAATACGTAATTGCCGTTTCCCCTGGGGATGGGTCTGACAGGATTATCATCCATCCAGAACCGGACATTTCTTTCATCCACCATGTCGCCTGTGGTTGTATCGATCAGTCTGATCAGCAGATCCAGGCTGTGGTGAATTGTTGATGCTTCCAACTGTTATCCCTCTCCTCCTTCCTCTCCGGTAATGTGCAGCCCAAAGGATGCGTCCACGACCCTTGGAGTATCGATGACCACCTCGCTGGATAAAAATACGGGCGCCGCCTTGTAAAACAGGCTGATCTGATAGGGCTTGTTGATCGCCTGCCACACCCTCACCTTCTCCTCCAGACTTATCTTCGCCTGAGACAGCACAATGGGAGGTTCCTGTGTATCCAGCCAGGACTGCAGCTGATTGGGAAGAACGGAACTGTTGTCATTGACAATCTGCGCCACTCTTCCGATGATCTTCTGAATATCCGGCGCCTTCAGCCCCATCTGGGAGGAGCCGTTGATGAAGACCATATAGTACAGGCCGTATGGCCTGGGCGGTTTTTTTAACTGGACCCGGCCCTTCTGAATGTAAGGCCTCTGGGTCACATCGCTCTCCTCCCGGATGTCGTACAGATACAGTCCGAGAATATAGTCCACGTCCTGATCCGCCGGTGAAGAGATCTCTATGTTGTTGAGAGACGGTATGGGCTCCGGACACATCTTGGAGCGAAGGGTCCTTACGATATACGAGCTGACGTCAGCTATAATTGGGTAATCTGCCATATCACTTCTCCTTTGCTTTATTTCATTTCCGTTTCCTCTAAAGCCTGCCTGGTCTCAAGCTCTTCGAGGATCTGCGCCGATAATCCGCCGTTTGAGATACTGTTGAGGGAATAATATGCCTGCCAGTATTCACTCCTGGCATTGAGGATTTCCAACTCCAGCGCCTCTGTCTGATCTGTCAGGGACTGGTATTCCTCCTTCGTCAGCTCTCCCAGACGATATCTGACCTGGTACAGCTTCAGATCTTTTTCCATCTCTTCGATCTGCTCCTGAAGCTCTGTGTATGTATCACACAGACTGACGAAGTCCTCATAGGCTTCCTCCACACTCTCCGTCAGAGCAGCCTTCTGATCCTCCAGGGTCAGAACAGTATTGAGGTATTCCAGCACCAGATCATATAAGGCATAGCTGTCAGACTTCTCTTCCTCATCGGGGCTCTCTTCCGTCCCTGCGTCTGTCCCGTCAGCGTCTGCGGCCGTCTCCCCGGTTGTCTCGTCCGTCCCGCCAGATTCTGTGGATGTCCCGAGGGTTCCTGCGTCTGTCCCGTCGGACTCTGCGGCCGTCTCCCCGCTTTTCTCATCCGCATCTGTTGCGGTCCCTGTCCCGGTCTGCATGGCCCGGGCCTGCGTCAGCGCCTGCTGCTCCAGGGCGGCCTCCCGTTCCTTCAGGTATGCGGTATACTCCTCATAAAAGGCATCGGTATCGATGGTTTCCCCTTCAACGGCACTTACAATATATTCAAAGATGTTATCCGGGACCGCATATTCTTCATTAAAAACCGTATACTCCGTCCACAGCTTCAACAAAGCTTCCAGACAATCTCTTTCCGCCGCCAGACAGCCAGCATCATTCTCCATGGCCCATTGGATCAGTTCCTCCGGGGAGTCCTCCCAGAGAGTATCTTCCGCCGTCAGATCTGCAAAAGCCATTTCTCCTGAGGTTTCTTCCCCGATCAGGAGGAGCAGTCCCTCCATGGTGGTTTTTTCCTCCCCCAGCAGGCAGATCAGCTCATCCGCAGCGGCTTCCTCCCCCAGCAGGGCAGCCAGCTCATCCATGGCCTCTTCCAGTTCATCCTGCTCCGCTTCCAGAGCTTTCGTCAGCTCCTCCGCTTCCGCTTCTGCTTCCTCCAGCTGAGAGGATGCCTCCTCTCCGGAGAGCACAAGAGCCCGGGTCTTTGTCAGAAGGGTTTCCTGCACCTCCAGCGCTTCCTCCTGCACGGATATCCTCTCCTGAACAGTCATGATCCGGATGCAGAGCCCCGCGATCTCCCCTGCAAGCTCCTGTTCCCGGCTGTTTTTCTCAGCTTCCGTCACCCGAAGCTGCACCAGCAGAAGCGCCGGCTCAGATAAGGCGGAAAAATATTCCGACAGGCTTTCTCCCTCCTCAAGGGCCAGCCGGAAAAGCTCCTGACAGTCCCCGCAGTCCTCCTCACTTATCCCGGCGGCGTCCAGCGCCTGCTGTAAATCCTTCTCCTGTATGGCAATCTCATTGAGCAGCTTCGTATATTCCGTATCGGAGGCAAGAGCCAGTGCAAGAAAGCCTGTCCATTCCGTGCCGGTCTGCGCACTCTGTTCTGCGCTCTGATCAATGTCCTGATCTGCGCTGTCTTTGGCACTCTGATCAACATCCTGATCCGCGCTCTGTCCATCGTCCTGATCATTGCTCTGTCCGGCACCCTGGTCTGTATCCTGTTCAGCACTCTGCTCTGTACTTTGCCCGGCACTCTGCTCTGCGCTCTGTCCGGCGGTGAGAGCCTGCACTCTCAGGCCTCCCATCACCAGCGCCGCCGCCAGAAGCAATAATACCAAAGGTTTTCGTCTCTTCATCAGGGCTCATCCCTCCTCCTTCTCAATGATATAAAAAGAAAATGTATCCCCTGATCCTGCGGACAGGAAGGTGTACTTCAGCCCGTCCTTTTCATATGTCATGGTGCGGCAGACGCCCCCGTACTGCAGCACCTCCAGATAATCGTCATATTCCTGTACTGTCTCCAGTGCCACTGAGGAGTTTTCCCCTTCCGTCAGTTCAAAGGCTACGGCCCAGGACAACTCCGCCTCCCGGGTTACCACCTCCGCCACAGTGCCGAAATAGCTGTCCAGAGCCTCCTTATCCGACAACAGACTGTTGCCTGCCCGGAATTCATCCTTCAATACCAGAATGGAGGCGGCGGTAATTTCATCCTCCAGGGTGGAGGCGGCCGGATCGTTGGCATAAATGACGCCGATCTCCTTCAGCACTACCGCAAAGCTGTCGTCCTGCTCATAGACAATCCGTTCCCCGGTATAAGCTTCACTGATTTCCGTGGCTTTTCTGTCCAGAAGCTCACTGAAAACCGGCTCATCCTTATGGAAGGTTCCCGTATAAATCAGGTTCCCGGCAGCGTTATACAGACTGCCGCTGCCCTCCATGCAGCCTGCCAGGAACTCGCCCTCATATTTCAGGCTTCCGTTCTCCCAGTACAGCTTTCCTGAGCCGCTGAACTCATTATCCTCAAAATCTCCGGTATACATCAGCGTGCCGTCATCGTAATAGCGGGTTCCCGTCCCCTGATATTCGTTATATTCAAAATTTCCCTGATAGACGATGACCCCGTCGGAGTTGTACAAAGTGCCGTAGCCCGTGACAGCTCCGGACTCCACCTCTCCCTCGTAGGCCACATAACCGGAGGCGGCTTTGATCTGCACAGTGCCGTCCGTAAATCTCAGCATCAGTGAATCATAGGAATAGGATTTGATCACATCCTCATCCGTCTCCGGCAGAATATTGCGCACACACACCAGATAATACACACTGAGAAGACCGGCGATGGCTACCAGGCCGTAGGCAAGCTTTTTGCTGACCAGCCAGCCAAAGATTTCATAGTAATCCTTCTTGTGGCGGGGTCTGAAATCGAGCACCTTGGTAAAAAGGGACTGAATCAGGGCGATGATCTTGGTCCTGATATAGTTCCAGCTCGTCCAGAGCTTCATTTTGGTCACTAACGGCGTAACTTTCGCTTTCGCGGTAGTGAGCAGCACGCTGAACAGATTACTATTCACACTCTCCTCCTTTCTGGCTGCGCCTACTGACAGCGACACAACGGATGGCGGCACCGTCGGAAGTGCCTGATGGAAGCAGTACTCTATTGCCTGCGAATGTATTGCCCCAGCCCGGCGTTTCGTAAATCATCGGCCCTTTGCCGGACCCTTCAGCGGGCATCCGGACGCAGGCGGCAGATATCTTCGGCGCTGTAAGCCTGATTCAGATATTTTTCACAGGTAAATAAATACCATTTGCACATTTTATCCAGGGGATTTACCTTTAACACATCAGAGAAGCCGCTTCTGGCCAGATAGAAGTCATGCTGATAAAAGAGCCTGATGGCCTTTTGGAATTTTTCTTCTGTATCCAGCTTCAGTCTTCTCTCCACCGGAGCACAGGCGATCAGCACCTCAAACAGCTCCAGCTTTCTGCCTGATTTTGCCAAAATCAGATAGCCAATGTATCTACAGGAGGAATCCACGATTTTTTCCCGTCCTTTGACCTCGTTTGTGATCACCAGCTTCAGTTCCAGCTCCCGAAACCATGCCGTGAAGCTCTCCATCTGCTCCTTCTCCTGAGACAAAAGGAAGGGGAAGCACTGATTGTCATTGCCGGCCACTGCGTACAAAAGCTCCGAATAATGAAGCAGGACGCCGACTCTCATGTTCTCCCTGTCCGATAAGGCATAAAACTCATTCAGCAGGGAGGTTCCAAAATCCACGCTCTGATGATTGTCCTCCAGGAAAAGCACTCTCAGACTGGTCAGATCCGAGTTTCCCGGTACAAAGAAGCCTCCGCTCTCCTCCTGATGTCTCTCAATCTGCGTGACAAATGCACTCATCCGCGCCGCGGATTCTTCATCCGGGCTCTCCGGTTCGTCCGAGGTGACAAAGGCCACAGTTCCTTTCAGACGCACCGAATCTCCGCCGGCGACCTCGGTGATGGAATCCTTTCCGAAAATTTTCTCGATATCCTTCGGCGCAAAACGATAGCAGGACTCATAAATCCGATACCTGGTATAATTGATCCTGCTGATTTTTTTCTGCAGCTCCATAAAGCTGTTCCACATGACGGACACGTCCCTGCTGCGGACCTTTCCGCCAAAGGGTACCTCCTGTCCTTCGGAAGCGGCCAGCATGGCCTGAGAAAGCTTTGTGATCTCTCTTCCCTGCCTGAGCAAAAGCCCGCAGCAGACAGCGCTCAGCAGCAAAAACAGCACAGCGGCAGTTCCAAAATATACCCCCACCGAAGCATCAGCGGACAGCCATCCGCCCGTCCCTGCCCTGACAGCTGTCAGAGTACAGGAAAATCCTTCCTCCGTCTCAAATGTCACCTGGATCAGATTCTCATCGATATCATACAGATCGCTGAGAACAGCGCCATTTCGCCCGCTGGCGCTGACCAGTATCCTCTGATCCGCTGACCGTACCAGACAAAGGTCCTGAAAATATCCTTCTGTTCTCTCATCCCGCACAAAATTCAGCAGGCTGCTCCATAATGCAAAATATGTATCCTCCGAATAAAAGCTGTCAGACTCAGGGCTGCTCTGAAAGCTGTCCATATCCAGACTGTCTGAAAAAATCTCCAGATAATACCGGCCAAACTTCTCTTTTTCCTCCTCAGAGGTATTTGCCTGCGTCCAGGACAGATACGCCGCTCCTCCGAAGGTCAGGACGAAAAGAAGCACCTCCGTCAGGACTGTGATATACACGGTATAGCTCTTATGATACAGGGCTCTCACTGAGAAAAAAATCACCCCGAAGCCCACAAACAGAAGAACCAGATTGCAGATCACATAAAACTGCTGATTATTGGCCTCCTGGCCCGCATCCATCAGAAGCTGCTCACTGACAGCGTCCTGAGCTGCGTCGCTGCTATAATATTCCACGCCGGTTCCGTCGTCCTTCCAGGACACAAAGGCGCCGTCCTCATATCCGGCCCAGTTGATCTGCCGTCCGTTCCCGGCGCTCAGAGTCTGCACCGCCTCAAGAGCCAGCCCTTCGGCCTCCTTATTTCCCTCCAGATTATCCTCCGACAGGTTTTCGGCCTCCACAAAATACACCCAGGCCCTTTCCTTCGACTCCGATATGACCGACAGATAAAAGCCCTCGGACGTACAAGCGAAATCGCTGATGCCGCCCTCCTCCTCCAGAGAAAGCTCAAATACCGGCGTCGCCGCCAGCGTCTGCCCATCCCCGGAAAGCGCCAAAATCCGGTAGGTCTGGTTCTCTCCCTCGTTGGTCTTTAATGCCAGAAGTCCATAAAGAACATCTGAATTCCCATCCAGACCAATGAACTCTGAGCCACTCTCAATGGAGCTGCTTAACAGCATAAACCGGGGAACCTCATCAATCAGACTTCCTCCTGATAAATTCACTATCACCGCGACTACAAGCAGCCAGAGACAGCAAAGCAGAATGGTCACTCCTCTTTTCATCAGTCTCTCCTCCCCTTATCCTGTCAGTGATTCTGTCCCAATGGTCTTAAACCCGTTAAATAAAAGCCGAAGCCAGGGAACATCCCCAAAGAGCAGCTGTGTCACCACGGAAACCAGCACAAACACCGCCAGTACCACACACAGGTACATCAGAATGCGGAAAACGATATCCTGCCTGCGGACAAACCAGGCTTTGAGGCGTTTTATGATTCCCTTCTTTTTTTCGGGCGCAGCAGCAACCCTGATGTCCTTGTACAGTTCCGTGAAGGAGGTATAGCTTCTTCTGTCAATTTTTTTCTCCAGAAGCCGATAGCTGAAAGCCTTACTGGATGCCTTCGGCTTTAAAAGCCCTCTCAGAATCCCGGCGCATTTTACCACGCAGTCTCTCTCCGTTTTCGTGATATCCAGTTCCTGTAAGTCTATCTGATAACCCAGATAGACCGAATGATCCTTGGACAGATTAAGCTGTCCCTGCTTCAAGACCAGATAGAGAAACGGGTAAGGGAGACCGGAGGTAATGCAGGCCATAATCACCTGAACACAGATGGCCTCGCACTCCTGCAGAGTATAGAATCTGCCTGTATAGAAATCAGATAAGGGCCTTTCCGGTTTATATTCAAATACCATACAGAAGACGCCCTGATCGGAAAAGCTGTGGACACATACATCCTTTTCTGAGATTCCCCTCATCCGAAACATTTCCAGGCAGAGCTTCACTGTTTCATGCGCTTTGACCGCCAGTACCGTATAAAGGGTTCCCGCGGCAGAATTTAAGTCACGGCAGACCAGCACATCATTGACTGTATTTGATTTTATCGTACGAACGCATAAAAGCTTCATCAGCTGCGACTGATAGATCATACCTGCCAAACTCCTCCACCCCGGGCTGTGGGACAATTTCTGTTAATTTTCGGGTTCTTTTCCTTCCTTTTTGACGATCGCGTAGGCGTAGGTGCAGATCAGCGGCATATCCACACAATATACGCGGATCTCGTACACTCCCTCCCTGGAAGGAGAGGTATAGACGCCGTCGGAGGTAATTTCACCGCTCCCCGGTTCCGTCATCTCGTAGGCGATACTGCAGGGTTCCATATTATTGTATCTGACATGGAAATAATGATTCTCCCTCACCCCCATCACCACTGTGGGAGTATCCACGGAAATGCTCTTTCCATTATATTGATCCATCAGGCCCAGGTCATTGCCGGCCGGGAAACGGATCGCCACCCATCGGTAGGTCAGCGACAGATAACTCACATTCTCCAGAAGCTTCGCCGCCACGATAAAGCTGCCCTTGTCCGTCATTACCTTCACGGCCGTCTCCACATTCACAGCGGACAGCTGCTCATTGTCAAAGAGCTTGGGATTCCCGTAAACGGTATTCCTGGAATTGGTGCCCAAAGCCGGGTCCTCCGCAATATACTCATATCCGATTTCCACATAGACATTTCCCTTACCAAGGCCGTGCATGATCTCCCCGGAATAGTGGATATCGCCCCTGCGGGCGTTCTCGCCTAACGGGATCTCCAGCACGCCGGAGGCGGCTTCCACGGCTCTGCCCTGCCAGGAGGCGGCTCCTTCCGCTTTTGGCTTTGCCGTTCCTCCCGGCGCCGCCCTGCAGATGTCGGCCTCCTTGGTAAAATATTCCAGATACCGGGTGCGCAGTCCCTCCTGGGCGGGCGCCTGTATGTAATTCTTGACGCCCTTTTCCAATATTTCCTCTATGATGTATGCGTTCTGCGTCCTGGTCAGCTTCAGATCCGCCAGACAGACATAATCCTTCACGCCTCCCATGCTCTTCATTTCCAGACTGATATGTCCGATCTCCCGGCTGACCAGATCCTGGGGCCGCATATCCGTCAGCGTAACGTTCATGGCCAGGCCGGAAAGCGTCTCGATCTCCTTCCCATCGACAGAAGCCCGGGCCTGTCCGCTCTCCACAACGATGCTGCTCTCCAGGACAGAGGAATTCTGCGTGTGCAGCCAGTATTCCCTGACCACGGTATCTCCCTCCGCCAGGGAGATATTCTTCACACCGATCTTAAGCTCATGACTGCCATCCGGGGTAAGGAAAACCGGAGTCTGTAAAATGCCCCGATAAGTCAGACTCCTGTTCTCTGAGGAATTTTTCTCCACGGACAGCTCCAGCTTCACATTTCTGCCTCTGCAGACCGTGGCAGGCATGGTCAGTCTGACAGTGAAGTCCTCATTTTCCAGTAAAACCATGCCGGTAAAAAACTCGCTTTCCAGCTCATACTCAGCCGGATCGTCTTCTTTGTCCATCAGAAACAGGTCGAAGGATTCCGTAATCCGATTATACTCATAATCCTGCTCTCCTCCACTGTCCCCCTGACCGGGCGTATAGACCGCGTGAACCGGATCCTCCCGATAGCGCAGGCAAAGACAGACCTCATCCGACTTCAGGGACTCAAAGCCCTCGATGGCAGACAGCTTTTTGACAACAGAGGATTCCACCACAATCTCTCTTCCCAGGCCGTCTATGGCAGCTCCGCTTTCCACCAGAATCGACAGATCATCGAGACTGAAGACGCCGCAGCCGCAGACAATTCCGGCACCGTACATCAGATTATTGATGAACCTGCGCTTATTATTAAAATAAGTCTGCTCCGCCCAGAAATCCGATGAGGTAAGCATTTTGCCGGAATAATAACGGTTTCTCTCAAAGGGATACAATTTGGTATTTTTCATAAGATCCTCTTTTCCTGTTCGTGTTTTCCTTACTTTTTAAAAACAGATAATTGGTTAAGGTGTCAAAAGTAGTGTTTTGCTATGAATCACCTTCTAAACGT
>JAJPYH010000206.1 GCA_021205045.1 Lachnospiraceae bacterium
TGTTTTTAATGATTTACCCCCCCCCCCTCTGAACCATCTGAATCCTATTCTATCTCATGTAAGAACAGTCCGCTTCTCAATTTCGGCTCAAACCAGGTAGATTTCGGAGGCATCAAAAGCCCCGCATCCGCCACATCGAACAGCTCTCCGATGGATGTCGGGTACATGGCGAAGGCGACCTCGCAGTCGGTATGTACACGGCGCTCCAGCTCCTTCAGGCCGCGGATGCCTCCCACGAAATCGATACGGCTGTCCGTTCTGGGATCAGCGATTCCAAGAACCGGAGCCAGCAGCTCTTTCTGGAGAACAGACACGTCCAGGCCGTCCACCGGATGAGAGTTCTGATATTCCGGCTTTACTCTCAGACGGTACCAGCCGCTTTTCAGGTACATACCGATCTCGCCTTTACGCGATGGGGAAACCGGCTCTTCTGACGGTTCTGTCACAAATTTCTCCGCAGCCTTACTCAGAAATTCCTGCTCTGTGAGGCCGTTTAAGTCTTTCACCACACGGTTATAATCCATGATCATCAGCTCTTCATCCGGGAAGAGAACAGAGAGAAAATAATTGAACTCCTCCTCTCCTGTGTAGTCCGGGTGCTGCGCGCGGCGCTTCAATCCCACCTTCACAGCGGAGGCAGCCCGATGATGGCCGTCCGCGATATAGATCTGCGGAATATTTTCAAAGGCATTCTCAATCTGTGTGATTTTATTTTCCTCAAAAATGGTCCAGCCTCTGTGGGTGACGCCATCCTCTGAAGTAAAGTCAAAGCAGGGAGCCTCCTCTTTTACCTCTGCTACGATGGCGCTCAACTGCGCGTCCCTGCGGTAAGCCAGGAAAATGGGGCCGGTCTGCATACCGCAGACGTCGATGTGGCGGATGCGGTCCTGCTCCTTTTCCTCTCTGGTATTTTCATGCTTTTTGATGACGCCGCTGACATAATCGTCGATGGAGGCGCAGGCCACGATGCCGGTCTGGGTCCGGCCATTCATGATCAGCTCATAGAGATAATAGCCGGGCGGGCTGTCCTGCACAAAATCGCCGTCCGCGATCATTTCTCTGATCATATCCCTTGCCTTCCCGTAAACCTCGGGGGCGTACATGTCATAGCCGTCCTCAAACTGCGTTTCCGGACGATCAATATTCAAAAAGGACTTCGGGTGTCCCGCCACGGCCGCCTTCGCCTCCTGCCTGTTATAGACGTCATAGGGCAGGGCGGCAATTTCAGATGCCATGCCTGCTGCGGGACGGATTGCCTGAAAGCTTTTAATGATTGCCATATTCTTTTCCTCGTGTTGCTTTCTGTTTATTCGGTGTTTATCTTCATAGTCTATGGATACGTCACTTCATAAAAGTCAGGACGAAAATTTAGCGCATTTATCCGCCATACTTTTATGATTTTCATGGAATGATGTTCCAGGATTACTCCTTATCCCTGATCAGCCCATGAATCTCCTGCAGAGACTTCACCTCGCTGCAACCATGCTGATTGACATAATTGATCCCCTTTGCTGCCGCCCTGGCTCCGGCAATGGTCGTAATGTAGGGAATCTTGGCCTTGATAGCCGCCTTGCGCAGGTAGCTGTCGTCAAAGGCACTGTCCTTGCCCGCAGGGGAATTGACCATCAGATCAATCTGTCCGTTGGTGACCATATCCAGGATGTTGGGACGACCCTCGTGAAGCTTCTTCACATAAACCGCGTCCACGCCGTTCTCCCGCAGAAGCTCACAGGTATGCTCTGTAGCGTAAATCTGAAAACCATCCTCCGCAAACAGACGGCCAATCTCCACCACTTCTCCCTTATCCCTGCGATTCACGGAAATCAGCACGCTTCCCTTCAGGGGCAGTCTGGTCTGGGTGGCCTCCTGAGCCTTATAATAGGCCTCGCCGTAGTAGGTGGAAAGCCCCAGCACCTCGCCGGTGGAGCGCATCTCCGGCCCCAGCAGCGGATCCACCTCCGGGAACATGTTGAAGGGGAACACCGCTTCCTTGACGCCGTAATAGGGAATGTCCTGCTCCTTTAAGGCGGGCACCGGCGATGGACGTCCGGTAATCTCCGATGTGATAATATCCGTGGCAAGGGGCACCATGCGGATATTGCAGACCTTGGACACCAGCGGCACAGTGCGGGAGGCTCTGGGATTGGCTTCCAGTACGTAGACCACGCCCTTCTCGATGGCGTACTGCATATTCATCAGGCCCCGGACATGCATTTCCTCCGCGATCTTTTTGGTATACTCCTTGATGGTGCTCAGATTTTCCTCCGAAATATGCACCGAGGGAATGATGCAGGCCGAGTCGCCGGAATGAATTCCCGCTAACTCAATGTGCTCCATCACCGCCGGTACAAAGGCATGGCTGCCGTCGCTGATAGCGTCCGCCTCGCACTCCATGGCGTGATTTAAGAAGCGGTCAATGAGAATGGGCCTGTCCGGGGTCACACCCACAGCCGCTGCCATATAGCCCTTCATGCTCTCATCGTCATAGACCACCTCCATGCCGCGGCCGCCCAGCACATAGGAGGGGCGCACCATGACAGGATAGCCGATCTCATTGGCGATCTGTAAGGCCTCCTCCACGGTGGTGGCCATGCCGGACTCAGGCATGGGGATATTCAATTTCTCCATCATGGCGCGGAACTGGTCTCTGTCCTCCGCCAGGTCAATGACCGCCGGGGAGGTTCCGAGGATTTTCACCCCGTTCTTTTCCAGGTCAGCCGCCAGATTTAAGGGGGTCTGTCCGCCGAACTGAGCGATCACGCCCACCGGCTGCTCTTTTTGGTAAATACTGAGCACATCCTCCAGAGTCAGAGGCTCAAAATACAGCTTGTCGGAGGTATCGTAATCGGTGGAAACCGTCTCCGGATTGCAGCTGACGATGATGGTCTCAAAGCCCAGTTTCTTCAATGCCAGAGAGGCATGGACACAGCAGTAGTCAAACTCGATGCCCTGGCCAATGCGGTTGGGTCCGCCGCCCAGGATCATGACCTTGGGCTTATCGGTGCGGATGGGATTGCGGTCCTCTCCGTTATAAGTGGAATAATAATAAGCACTGTCCTGTGTTCCGCTGACGTGGACGCCCTCCCAGGTTTCCTCCATACCGAGAGCCAGGCGGCGCTCTCTCACCTCATCCTCGGAGATTTCCAGAATCTGGCTTAAATACTTATCAAAGTAAATATAGTATGGAATTTCTTTTGATAACACAAGATATTGCGTGTAGTATT
>JAJPYH010000314.1 GCA_021205045.1 Lachnospiraceae bacterium
CGATGAACATCTGTTCTTTTTGGTTGTCTAAAAATCGGAATTTCCTATAAAGTAAGAAAAAATGACCTTGTCGATTTTTTGTGTTCGACTTTTCGATGCACGAGTGTGTTCTATTACTTTCATAACATCAATGGTCAACGAAAATTCCGTGTCCCAAATAGCACCAGGGAACCAGTGTGTCTCATACATTTTCTGAAGAAAGTACTCTATAAAATCATCAAATTCTATGTCAAAACTTGGCAATTCTAATGGCTGAAATATGGATGCCCAATCAAAACTCCTCAGCCATGCGTGGTTGGAAGGAACGTTTTTCTGCAGCTTTTACAAAGAAAACGCTGCTTTCCGTGTTTCAGTCCATAACGGATGATGGAGCTGGAGCCACAGTAAGGACAATCCGGTATTTGCCCGGCATTATTCATGTCGGTCATAAGCATCACTGCATCAAGCAGTACAGTTATATCATCTTCAGAAAGCTGGCTGATACGGGTTAAAAGCTTTTCGCGGTTGGTCATGGTCAAAATCCTCCTTAGATATAAGGATTATGACATATGAGGTGTCCCAAAAAACGGACTTAAAGGCTTAACGACCCAATTACTGACTAACACCATAGAAATGAATATAATCCCATCATTAGTCAGTAATGCTCTTGCTAGCATCAGCCGAGAATAAATCATACTACACCAATCAGAATGAAATCGTCCGTTGCTGTCTGTATTTTTAAACAACCGATTTTCGTCTTCATCAAACATTCCCTTCTGATAATCTTCCTCATCTTGTGAGCGCTTAAAATCATCTGCATAAATGAAATCATTTCCTGTGTTATAAGGCGGATCATATACCCGGCAGTTTGAAAAAGGCTTCAATACCGCTACAATCGTCTTTACAATACTGGCCGGTATGTGAAACTCTCCGCCCTTCACAAAATTAGCTGAGAACGAGTATCAATCTTTGATGTGCAAAATTGGTACCTCAAAAACAGACACAGAAAACGCCATCATAAATGATTCTCATGATATTTTCAGTTTGTCCTCCAGCCAGGAAATAATAATTCCGCAGTAAGGTATCAGGTTTCTTTCCTTAACCAAACTTGCATATGTACGCTCCAGTTCCTTCATAAAAGCTTCATGCGACCTGCCTTCACATTTATTCATGATCCTTTTTTTCTCTGACGCCAGCACCTCCCTTCGCGTCTGAGGCAGGGAAACTGCTTCGCAATTAAGATTTAAGGTTTCCGTCACATCTTTATTGATTTCCGGGTTGTCAGAATAAATACGTCCGTCCGACCTGTACTTAATCTTTCTTACGGATAGTTCATTATAGGGATTGACTGTAAGTTCTGTATTTCCCTTATGGGCATCACATGTTGTATGTTCCGGTTTTACTCCCCGCCCTAAACTATTGCCATAACAGACTCCAAGCATCCATTTAAAATTCAGCGTTGCACTCTTATCATATTCCAATTCACCCTGCGGGTGCCTTGGTATGCAGTGCTCAATTCTCACATCATTCGGGCTTTTAATTCTTTTCATACAATACTTCTGCTCCTGCCACATCTGCTCTCTGATGTCTTTTAATACATCCGTAGGTGTCTCCCCATAATCTGCCTCCGGATTCTGCAGACGAAATTCCAGCAAGCTGTCAGGTTCTTTTTCTCTTTTTATCACTATCATAAGCTACTCCCCCAACAGCCTCTCCAGTTCCAGTGACGTTCTCGCAGCCGCAATATCAGGATCTGTCATTCCCACAATGTTCTCTATCTCCGTCAGCACTTCGTCCGCCTTTTCATAATTCTTTTCATCCATAAATGCATAGAAGCAATCCAGGCGCTGTTTTACTTCCACGGGTCTTTCCGGCACATTCATAACCTCTCTCAGAATCGAATTCGCGTCCCGTCCGTAAGTTTCGGCTGTTGGCATATAAATCTCCCTACCGTCCAGAACCCGTATCTGCTCCCTGGGAACCGAATGAATCACCGCCGGGGCATGTGAAGTCACAATAAACTGTATCTTCGGAAAAACAGCATGAAGATCTCCCAGAATCGTCTGCTGCCACTGTGGATGCAAATGCAGATCCACTTCATCAATCAGCACCACCCCCGGTGTTTCTTCCAGCACACGCTCCCCCAGGACAGGGTTTAAAACCGCCATCCGATAAGCAATATCGCCTATCATACTAAGGGTATTTTTATAGCCGTCACTCATTTCATCCATGGCAAATTTTTGCGCATTGCCATCGGATGCAGTAAATTCCAGCACCAGTCTGTGCGTTTCCAAATCGAACATCGGAGAAGCGCTGCTTGCCCCGCTGATCCTCTCATAGCAGCTGCAAATTGCTTTTTCCACGGTCTTTAACAACACCGGAGACTCCAGCACTCCGCTTTTCTGCTGATTCTGAAGGCTCTTCAATGTCTGCTTCTGAAACCAGCTCAGCATAAGCTTTTCATTGGACTCTGCCGCCATACAGTCCACATAACCAACCTGTCGCCTGAATTCCGTCAGTGACTGAAGGTCACGTTTCATTTTTTTCTGTGCATATAACCGTCCGGTGCCGTAATAAGATATCAGAGGCAACACCAATGTCCTGTCTCCCGTCATAATCTGATACTGGACATGTTTAGAGATATCTGTCATTTCTCCAGCGTCTTTAATGGTTGTCCTGCTATTGGCGGAATTCAGAGAACGAAGCCATTTTACATCATGCTTATCACAGCAATCACCCACGCTTTCGATGCTCACAGGAAACTGGTGCTGCGGATCAACCGCTCCATTCAGGTCATGGAATTCATATCTGGCATCATCCTTGAAAATACTCCTGCTGACCCCTTCGTCAATCCCCGACAAAAAGGTACTGACAGAAACAGCAACAGCATCCAGAACAGCGGTCTTCCCTGCTCCATTCTTACCAACAATCAGCGTGATGTCATCCTCAAAATCTATGCTTGTATTCTGAAAACATCTATAGTTCTGAAGCTTTATTCTTTTCAGTTTCATTGCTGTCACCTCGATTTTGCTTTATTTTTTTATCAGAACATTTCAAAAATTGATTGAAACTCACGATTGTGCAAAAATGCTCAATAGAAAGCATACTGCAACAGAGTCATTGTAACATATCACTTTTTCTTGTACAAGTCTATCTCAAAAAACGAATGAAGTGTCTATAAGCCATTTATGATAATGTCCTTATATACCACAAGAGAAAATGTCCCAA
>JAJPYH010000183.1 GCA_021205045.1 Lachnospiraceae bacterium
CCTACTCTGTGTCTTCCCATCGCATCTAACGCAACGTGAGAATTTAAATATACTTCATCTAACTTTAATCCATATAGATTTCCATAAAAAACAACATACGGCTCCAGCTTATATTCTGAGGCCAGTTCTTTGTAATGCTTCAGTTCTGGGCCGTCTCCGACAAGATTAAGCTTCACCACAATATCATGAAACGTCTCATAATAAATTCGCAGCCCCTCAATCACTCTGTCATAACCATGCCAGTTCAGACACGAAGAAACACAGATCATCACAATTTCACTGCTACAGTGAGGTTCAAACTTCAAAAATTCTGTCTCCTCAACTGAAACGCCATTACAGATTTGAAGAGTCTCAACTCCCCATATTTTCTGATCCTCCGATTATGTGATAATCCTGTCAATATATTTTCCCGCCAATCTGGAAAACACAGGATATCCAAACGACATTGCCATGTATCTGACAAATGATGAAATATTCCTTTTCTTTATTCCATCCAGCGCCTTCTGCCTAAACTCACCCACAAACGGATAAGTCGGGATCTCCACCATAATCCGGATATGATTTTGATGCAACAATTTCAGCAAAGACAAAAACTCTATTGAAAATGCTCTGTAACGAACGTATACACAATCAATCTGAGAAAAATCCTGTTTCATCAGGATGTGATTGAAGCTTCTCCCGATGTGTTTTACATCAAGATGTTCCGATGATAGTCCGGCAAAGTTACTGGTTAGCACATCCTGTTCAACATATGCATAATATACACGAAATTTCTCTTTTCGCAGAACATCAATCTGTGCATATACTTTTTTCATTATTCCGATTGTTCCTGTCTTTCCCAAATTCATATAGGAAATGTACAAGACAGTTCTCACGATATCTTTCCTCCAGCTTTTTCCTTCCATTTATTTACAGGAAAAGCAACTGTATTATTTTATTATCTGTCGATGAAAATAAATCATTTTTAAAGTAAAAGCGAATGCGTGTGATTTTTCTTTTCTCTCCTATCAGAGCCAACTGCTCCAGAAAGTCATAATTAACATTGTCCTTTGGCATTATCGCCGCCAGTTCTGTTGCAAACCTTCTTGGTCTTTCCGTTCGCATTTTCCAATAAGAACGCCAAGAACGCCAGGACAGTACTTTCTTCAGCCTTCCCGAAACAGATCTGTCTTTCAATCCCACCGTATTGTCTCCATGCTGGCGATACATAGATAAAGGCTCCTGAATGCATTTCATTTTTCCAGAAAGGGAGCATAGGAGCACACACCACCAGTCATGCATAAAAATATTATCCAGATTCTGAACTATTATTGCCTCATCACGCAACGCCCGGTTAAATGCCATCGTGCATCCCACCGCAACATTTGTCTTCAGCAATTCCGTCAATGAATTGGCCTCAGCGTCTTTACGACTTTTCCGAAAATACGATGAAGCAGCCATATTCAGGTTCTCATCTGTTATGATTGCATCTGCATAAACACATAGGGGGATATTCCTCCCGTACTGGCTCTCAAGAACTTTCAGATTATTCAAAGATCTTTCTACTTTATCCTCTAGCCAGTAATCGTCCTGATCACAGAACATATAATATTGAGACTTCACATGCTTTAAAAGATAAAAAAAGTTATTCTTCGCTCCCCCGCATTTACTGCTTCCGAGAAATACAAACATCTGCGGATACAATGTGCAATAATCCTCTATAATACGAACGGTTTCATCAGAAGAAGCATCGTCATGTATATAACACACAAAATCAGAACAACTCTGACGAACAAGAGACTCCAACTGCTCTCCCAGGTACTTCTCACCATTATAGGTTGCCAGGAGTATCGCGGTTTCCCCCGGAATATCATTTATTATTTCCATATCTCCCGTCATGCTATTATCCATTCACTTACCCTTGAATCAATCTTCAAGTACCCGTTTCAGCATATATTTCGGAGAAAATTCTCCTGAATAATGGTACTCACCAGTGATGTCTTCTTTGATCCAGTCGTAATCTATATCCGCAGCACTGTGAAAAACTTTTATAAATCCTGCATCATAATAGGGAAGATTTACAGCTGCAGGATTGTTTGTCAACAATCTTTTATTGCAACAGACCGCCTCATAGTACCTTAAACTCGGACCGTTCTGACCTTTTTGGAGAATTTCCAGTATCACCTTTGTCTGACTGACCCCTGCCAGTATTTTATCATAAGGCTGCCATCTACCGCTTTGATACCGAATCTGATCCGCATATCTGTTATGCTCCAATCTGCGTGTCCCTGACACAGACAGATTAAAATTCGTTCGAATCCCATTTTGCTCCATCATTTCAAAAACAGATATGATCAGGTCTTCTCTGTTTCCTTTCAGTCCACCGGCAAAATAAATGTCCGATGTCTCCTCATCCGGAAATTTCTCACATGCAAGGGGCATATCATGTTTCGAATAATAGCAGTTTCCCAGATATTTATAACCGTATTTTTCAGCATCTCCGAAATCAAATGTATAAACTGCATCCCAGTTTGCTTTCTCAAATTTCTTTCTGTTTTCCAATATTGCAATAGATGACGCTTCCAGGGAATTGATTAAAACCAAAACGCCTCTTACATTATCTTTTACAAACAGCTCATTCAATGTGGACGATTTCAACCCTTTCATGGCTCCATCCAGTACTATTACGCAGTATTCTTTATTCCTCTCAATATTCATTTCCGGTTTGACATACCACTTCTCCCTGAATGGAAGCGGGATATAACGGTTAATCGTCCAGCTGGTATGCACTCTTCTCAGAAAGTGCAAAAAAGCATTATTCAGTTCTGGTAATTCGATTGAAAACATTGCGACATTCGGCATGTCTTCCAAATCTGCAAACAAGCCGAGATGCCGATGTGTTTCCGGATAAAGCAAAATATATTCCATAATGTTCGTGTTCTGTCAGTTTCTAACGGGGATTATTCCATTCCTTTGCGGTTTACAATAGTAGTCTGATGCCAGTTTCTTTCCTCTATTGGTGGATATTTCATGTAATCTCCGTATATCTGCGTCAGATATGCATCATAATTGGCCGGTCCTCTGAAAGAGCAGCTTTCAAAAGTATAGTCTGCCCCACTCCCGTAAATTTTCTCCCTGTCCATGACACTTTTAAATTTATAAGGTGTTAGTCAGCAAAAGGGTCGTTCGATCAGATCAGCAGTAAGCCAGCCT
>JAJPYH010000109.1 GCA_021205045.1 Lachnospiraceae bacterium
TTTGCTGTACGCTATTTTTCGTCTAACCACTACTATCTAACTGTTTCAAACTTTTATCCATCTCCCCTCCGACAGATTCCTGTCATTACTACAATAAAAGCTGCTTCTGCCAAATGCAGTCCTCCCCAGCTTATCTGCTCTATACCATACCCATAGCAACGGACACGCGACTCATCTTCTCCATATCATACCCATAGCAGCGGACTTGCGACTCATCTTCTCAGGATCTCACTGCAAATTCTCTTCCTCATATTCCTCAATCATTTTCTTCAGTTCCTCCACCTCATCGCCGTTCAGCTTTTTCCTTTTCGAAAAAGCCGCCAGAAACATGGGCAGAGATCCATTAAAATTCTCCTCCAGAAACAGCTCTCCCCTGACCGCCTGAAATTCCTCCCTGGTCACCAGCGCTCTCACCGTTCCGCCCTCGTTGACAAACAGTTCCCGGACACACAGGCGTTTGAGCATTGTATAGGTGGTCGTCCTCTTCCAGCCAAACTCCTTCTCAGCCAGCTTCGCCAGCTCTCCAGACCCGATGGGCTCCTTCTCCCAGATCAGCTCCGCAAATTTCTGTTCCATTTCGCCCAGTTTATATTTTTCCATGTTCCATTTCACCTCGCAGAATCAATTTGGTTACATCATTCCCTGATAACTGTCAGACACTGAAAATATCTGTCTGCCCTGTTTCTCATCCTGTTTAACGGCAATTCCTGTTCTCCGTCAAATTGTCTAATGTTATTAGTCATTTATAGTCTAACATCATTAGACTATCCTGTCAACTGCAAATTTTATTTATTCTATAAAAACCTCCGTAACCAGCCACACAAAAAAAGGAAGCCCTTTCAGAGCCTCCTCCTGATTATTCATACATCATTTCGTATTTTCCGGCTGGTCCTGCTATCCGCCATTCTCACTCATCCGCTCACCAAACAACTCAGGTGACAAATTTCTGCGTCAGCTTCCAGTGGTCGTTATCATCAATGATCAGCATCACATAGCTGGGTCTGCGCGGAATCTGCCTGGGGTAGCTGATGCTCCCCGGATTGATAAACAGGATGTCCTTCTGCTCCTCTAAAAAAGGCCTGTGGGTGTGCCCGAAAAGCACCACGTCCACCTTTTTTCTGACAGCTTCCTCCTTCAGCCGTTCAATTCCCAGGGACACAAAATAATTGTGGCCGTGGGTCAGCCACACCTTCTTGCCCCCCAGCATGAACACTGTCTCCGACGGCAATTCACTGAAATAATCATTATTGCCGGTCACTGCCTCCAGATGACACTGGGCCGCTTCTTTGATCAGCTCCTCACCGTCCTCTATATCGCCGCAGTGAATAACCATGTCCAGCGGTTTTTCATTTTCAATTGCCTTGACCAGATTGGCATGTCTGCCATGACTGTCACTGCAGATCAGAACTTTCATAAGATCCCCCGAAGTTTCTCCTTCATCTCCGTAAGTGCCCTGCCCCTGTGACTGATGGCGTTTTTCTCCTCTGCGGTAAGCTCCGCAGTGGAGCGCCCCAGCTCAGGTACCATAAAGATAGGGTCATAGCCAAAGCCGCCCTCGCCCCGCTCTTCATAGCCAATGACGCCCTCAATGGTGCCTCTGGCTGTCAAAATCTGTCCGTCCGGCAAAAGAGCTGCGATGACACAGACAAATCTGGCGCTGCGCTCTGAGCCGGTCTTTCCGGAAAGCCTGTCAATGATTGCCTGATTTTTGACCCGGTAAGAGGTATTCTCTCCCAGATATCTGGCGCTGTAAACTCCCGGCTCTTTGCCCAGAGCGTCCACCTCCAGTCCCGAATCATCTGCCATCACAATGGTGTGCTCATCCGCCGCCACAGCTTTCACCTTCAGGATCGCATTGGCTTCAAAAGTCTCCCCCGTCTCCGCCACATCCGTGGTAAGCCCGGCCTCCTTCAGTGAGAGCACCTCCAGCCCCAGATCAGCCAGAATTGCCCTGGCTTCCCTGAGCTTTCCCTGATTTTCTGTTGCGAAAATAATTCTGTCTGTCAATTTCTTCCCGTCAGGCCTCCATTTACCGTTCGCTTCCGGTGTTTCTCCTCGGCGGCTTCGGTCCCAGGTACTGATAATACCAGGTCTTAATCATACCGTTATAAATCTTGCGGTTTTTGTCCGCCTTCCGCCCCATGATCTTCTCCACATCCTCCAGAGATGTGATAAAATAAAGGCTCCAGCTGTCAAGCTTCTGATACTGCTCCCAGAGTTCCCTATACAGCGCCGGCAGCTTCTCCTTCTCCTCCAGACGCTCCCCGTAGGGCGGATTGGTAATAATAAAGCCGTATTTCTTACTATGGCTGAGCTGACTGACAGGTCTTGCCTGAAAATGGATCATCCCGTCCACTCCCGCCGCCTTCGCGTTGGCTCTGGCAATCTCCACCATCTTCGGATCAATATCATAACCCTGAATATCGCAATGCTCTATCCGGCAGACCTCTTCTCTGGCTTCCTCATAGGCGTCATTCCAAACCCCCTTCGGAATCAGGTGAGGCCATCCCTGCGCCAGAAAACCTCTGTGCATGCCCGGAGCCATATGAGCCGCCATCATAGCCGCCTCAATGGGAATGGTACCGCTGCCGCAGAACGGATCCACCAGAATCCTGTCCTCCCGCCAGGGCGTCAGCGCAATCAGTCCAGCTGCCAGATTCTCCGCAATGGGAGCCCTGGCCGCAAGCTTCCGATAGCCCCGCTTATGCAGGCTCTCCCCGGTAGTGTCCAGCGCCACACTGACCTGATCCTTGTACAGGAATACTCTCACCGGATAATCCGCTCCTGTCTCCTCAAACCAGGAAATCCCGTATATTCCTTTCAGCCGTTCCACCATGGCCTTTTTTCATAATGGACTGGATATCGGAGGGACTGAACAACCTGCTCTTGACGCTGGCCGCCTTTGTCACCCAGAACCTGCCGTCCACCGGAATATAGTCCTCCCAGGGCAAACTGCGCGTTCCCTGAAAAAGCTCCTCAAAGGTTTCCGCATGAAAGCTTCCCACCTTCAGAAGGATCCTCTCCGCCGTGCGCAGCCCGATATTGGCCCGGCACAAAGCCTCCGCATCCCCGGCAAAAGTTACCCTTCCATCGGTGACTTCCGTCACATCATAGCCTAAATCTGTTATTTCTTTTTGGTGTTAGTCAGCAAAAGGGTCGTTCGATCAGATCAGCAGTAAGCCAGCC
>JAJPYH010000188.1:0-20697 GCA_021205045.1 Lachnospiraceae bacterium
TCAACAAAAAAGCCTTAAAAATCAGTGATTTAGGGCTTGACAGAATAGGAAGGAGAAAACTGCTATGCTTCTGATACAAAATGCAACAGTGATTGATCCGAAAAGCGGAACTGAGACACTGGGAGATATTCTGATATCGGGGGATAAAATACAAAAGATCGCCCCGCGGATTGAGCCTCCCCAGGGAGCGGAGATCATTGACGGCAGCGGTCTTGTGGCAGGACCTGGTCTTGTGGATGTGCATGTGCATTTCCGGGATCCGGGGCTGACCTGGAAGGAGGACATCCTGACAGGCGCGGCAGCCGCAGCTGCGGGCGGTTTTACCACGGTGGTCATGATGGCAAACACGAAGCCTCCCATCGATTCTGTG
Organism: Lachnospiraceae bacterium; assembly: GCA_021205045.1. Taxonomy (GTDB): domain Bacteria; phylum Bacillota; class Clostridia; order Lachnospirales; family Lachnospiraceae; genus RGIG6307. The sequence goes on from JAJPYH010000188.1 coordinate 371, forward strand.
GAGACGGTTCAGTATGTATTAAGTAAGGGAAAAGAAGCGCCCATCCATGTGGAGACCTGCGGCACCGTGACGGTGGGAATGCAGGGAAAAGAACTGACAGATATGTCAGCACTGAAGGACGCCGGAGCTGTGGGCTTTACGGACGACGGTATCCCGCTGCTGGAGCCGGAGATCGTCAGAAAGGCCATGGCCAGGACTGCGGAGCTCTCGGTGCCCATCAGCTTTCATGAGGAAAATCCCGCTTATATTGAAAATAACGGCGTCAACCGGGGAAGGGCTTCGGAGCACTTTGGCATCGGAGGCTCGGACAGGCAGGCGGAGATCAGCATGATTGAGCGGGACATCGGGCTGGCGGTGGAGACCGGCTGCTGTATGGATGTGCAGCACATCAGCACGAAGGAAGGCGTGGAGCTGATCCGAAAGGCCAGGGAGGAGCATCCCGGCCTGGATATTCACGCGGAGGCCACGCCCCATCACATTGCGCTGACAGAGGAGGCAACCATAGAGCACGGCACTCTGGCCAAGATGAACCCGCCTCTTCGAACCACGGCGGACAGGCTTGCCATAGTGGAGGGACTCATAGACGGCACCATTGACCTGATCGCCACAGACCATGCGCCTCACAGTGTACAGGAGAAGGCAAAGCCTGTCACTGAAGCGCCCAGCGGCATCATCGGGCTGGAGACGGCTCTGGCGGTCTGTGTCACGGAGCTGGTGGAGCCGCGATACCTGACTCTGTGCCAGCTGATGGAGAAGATGGCCTACAATCCGGCCGGAATGTATCATCTGGATCGGGGTTACCTTGCGGAGGGCGGTCCGGCGGATGTGGTACTCTTTGACCCGGCGGAGAGCTTTGTGGTGGGTGAGCACTTTTGTTCAAAGGCAGTAAATTCTCCCTTTATCGGGCTGACACTGAAAGGTGTGGTGCGGTATACGATCTGCGGGGGGAAAGTCGTGTATGAAAATCGCTCTGAGCAGAGCAATGAAAACATGATGCCTGGGTGATGCCAAACAGGGTGATTATGAAGTATTTATAGAAAAGAAACATACCTTTTGGAAAAGACAGGACAGGATCATCCGGAGTTGCCTGCCAGATACCGGTTCAGAAATTATGATAGAAACAGAGAAACTGAAATGAGGAGGACTCAATGAAAAAGCTTCTGAAATACCTGAAGGAATACAAAAAGGAGAGCATTCTTGCCCCCCTTTTTAAAATGCTGGAGGCCAGCTTTGAGCTGTTTGTGCCTCTGGTGATGGCCCAGATCATCGATGTGGGCATCAAAAATGAGGATGTGGGCTATATTCTGCGTATGGGAGGCATCCTGGTGCTGCTGGCGGTGGTAGGATTGACCTGCTCTCTGACGGCCCAGTATTTTGCGGCGAAAGCAGCGGTGGGTTTTTCCACCTCCCTGAGAAACGATCTGTTCCGCCACATTCAGACTCTGTCGTACACTGAGCAGGACGTGGTGGGCACGGCCACGCTGATCACCCGTATGACCAGCGATGTGAGCCAGGTGCAGTCGGGTCTGAACCTGACGCTGCGTCTTTTGCTGCGCTCCCCCTTTATTGTGCTGGGCACCATGATCATGTCCTTTACGGTGAATGTGAAGGCGGCCATGACGTTCCTCGTCACCATCCCTCTGCTGTGTCTGGTGGTCTTTGGCATCATGGCCATCAGCATGCCTTTGTATAAGAAAGTACAGCAGCAGCTGGATCAGGTGACCCGCACCACCAGAGAAAATCTTACCGGCGTGCGCGTGATCCGGGCCTTCAACCGCCAGGAGGCGGAGACGAAGCGCTTCCAGGAGGAGAACGGGCTGTTGGTGCAGCCCCAGGTGTTTGTGGGAAAGATTTCAGCGTTGATGAATCCCATCACCTACGTGATCATCAATCTTTCCATCGTGGCTATCATCTGGATTTCCGGAAAACAGGTTAATATCGGCGTACTGACTCAGGGAGAGACAGTGGCCTTAGTCAATTATATGTCTCAGATTCTGGTAGAATTAATTAAAATGGCCAATCTGATTGTGTCCATGTCCAAGGCCTTTGCCTGCGCCAACCGTATCAGCGCGGTGATGGATATCGAGCCCAGCATTGTGGGCGGAACCTTTGATGGCAAAGCTGCACCGGCAAAAGAAAGCGCCCACGGCAAAAAGAAGGCTGCGGGAAAGGACAAAGCCGGACAGAAGGCTGCGAAGTCCGTTCCCTGTGTCTCCTTCAAGGATGTATTTTTCAAATATAAAAACGCAAAAGAGGATTCACTGGAACATATTGACTTTGAGGTACAGCCCGGCCAGACTGTGGGTATCATCGGCGGCACCGGCTCCGGCAAGACCTCTGTGGTCAACCTGATCCCCCGCTTTTATGATGTGCGGGAAGGGCAGGTGCTGGTGGACGGCACGGATGTGCGGGACTATACCCTGGATGCCCTGCGGGACAAGGCGGGCGTGGTGCCGCAGAAATCGGTTCTGTTCAAAGGTTCATTGAAGGATAACATGCTCTGGGGCAAAAAAGACGCTACAGAGGAGGAAATCTACAAAGCGCTGGACACCGTCCAGGCCAGGGAGTTTGTGGAGCAGAAGGGCCAGGGCCTTGCCATGGAAATCGAGCAGAACGGCAAAAATCTTTCCGGCGGCCAGCGGCAGCGTCTGACCATCGCCAGAGCCCTGGTGAAGCAGCCGGAGATTCTGATCATGGACGACTCGGCCTCCGCCCTGGATTTTGCCACGGACGCCGCCCTGCGCCGCGCTATTAAGGAAAACACACAGAACATGACGGTGTTTATCGTTTCCCAGCGGGTGTCCACTATCCGCAACGCGGATATGATCCTGGTGATGGACGACGGTCGGCTGGCAGGACTCGGCACACACAGCGAGCTGTTGAAAAGCTGTGATGTTTACCGGGAAATCTGTCTGTCCCAGCTTTCCAAAGAGGAGGTGCAGTGATGGCAAAATTAAAATTAAGCGAGCATAAATCTACATTGTCAAGAATTCTGGATTTTATCGGTGTATACAAATGGCTGGTGGCCTTTTCCCTCTGCCTGGCGGCGGTGTATGTTTTCGCCAGTCTGTATGTGCCCATCCTTACCGGAAACGCGGTAGACCTGATCGTGGGAACCGGAAATGTGGACTTTGACGGGATTTTCCGGATTGTCAGATGGATTGTGATCATTACTCTGATCGGCGCTGTGGCTCAGTGGCTGATGAATCACATCAACAACCTGATCACCTACCGGGTGGTGCGGGATATCCGCACCCGGGCCTTTGACCATCTGGAGACCCTGCCCTTAAGTTATCTGGACACCCACGCCTCCGGCGACATTATCAGCCGGCTGATTGCGGACGTGGATCAGTTCTCGGAAGGGCTGCTGATGGGCTTTACTCAGCTGTTTACCGGCGTGTTGACCATTGTGGGAACCTTATGCTTTATGTTTTATGTGAACTGGGGCATGGCCATCGTGGTGGTGTGTGTGACGCCTCTGTCATTATTGGTGGCAAGCTATATCGCCAGAAAAACCTACGCCATGTTTCAGTTACAGTCCAAAACCCGCGGGGAGCTGACCTCCCTGGTGGATGAAATGGTGGGCAACCAGAAGGTGGTGCAGGCCTTCGGCTATCAGGACGAGGCCCAGGAAACCTTTGAGGAAATCAACGGCAGACTGCAGAAGTGCAGTTTAAACGCCATCTTTTTCTCCTCCATCACCAACCCGGCCACCCGCTTTGTGAACAGCATTGTGTATGCCAGCGTGGGCATCATCGGCGCTTTCTCCGCTATTCGCGGCGTACTGAGCGTAGGCCAGCTGTCCACCTTCTTAAGCTATGCCAACCAGTATACCAAGCCCTTTAATGAGATTTCCGGCGTGGTGACGGAGCTGCAGAACGCTCTGGCCTGCGCGGCGAGAGTATTTGAGCTGATCGATGAGCCCTCCTTCACCCCGGAGGATGTGGATGCGGTGACACTGACAGATGTGTCAGGAAAGGTGGACATTCAGCAGGTGGATTTCTCCTACACGCCTGAGGTTCCGCTGATCGAGAACCTGAACCTGAAGGTAAAGCCGGGCCAGAGAGTGGCCCTGGTGGGTCCCACCGGCTGCGGCAAGACCACTATCATCAACCTGCTGATGCGTTTCTATGATGTCAACAAGGGAAAAATCGCAGTGGACGGCACCGACATCCGCCATGTCACCCGCAAAAGTCTGCGCACCAACTACGGCATGGTGCTCCAGGAAACCTGGCTCAAGAGCGGCACCGTCCGGGAAAACATTGCCTACGGCAAGCCCGACGCCACCGAAACCGAGATCATCCAGGCGGCCAAAGCCGCCCACGCGGACAGTTTCATCCGCCGCATGCCCCAGGGCTACGATACCGTCCTCACTGAGGACGGCGGCAACTTAAGCCAGGGTCAGAAACAGCTTCTGTGCATCGCCCGCGTCATGCTCTGCCTGCCGCCCATGCTGATCCTGGACGAGGCCACCTCCTCCATCGATACCCGCACGGAGATCCGCATCCAGAAGGCCTTCGCCACTATGATGGAAGGCCGGACAAGCTTCGTCGTGGCTCACCGCCTTTCCACCATCAGAGAGGCGGACATTATCCTGGTGATGCGGGATGGGCATATCATCGAGCAGGGGAAGCATGAGGAACTGCTGGAGATGAACGGGTTCTATGCGCAGCTGTATCGGAGCCAGTTCAGCTGAGAAATGAAACGGTAGAGGTGTACGCAAAGAACGTGAAAGCTGATCGTTGTATCGGAGTCAGTTTAGCTGAGAAATGAAACGGGAAGGGGATTGACGATGGTTTTAGAGAATAAATTGGGCATAAAGGATGCCCTGGAGCTTGCCAGAGCAGAGGAAAAGATAAGCAAAAGGAAGGCTCTGGAGCTGTTTGAAACCGGATTGGCGGATGACATTGAGATCGGAACCTTTCAGGGGCTGTCCTTCATTCACGCTCATTTATTCGGTGAAATCTATCCCTTTGCCGGAAAAATACGCACCGTAAACATCGCAAAGGGAAGCTTCCGCTTCGCGTCAGTGCTGTATCTGGAGGCCGCTCTTCAGAATATCGACAGGATGCCGCAGTCCACGTATGAAGAAATCATCGAGAAATATGTGGAAATGAATGTTGCCCATCCTTTCAGAGAGGGGAACGGACGCAGTATGAGAATCTGGCTTGATCTGATTCTGAAAAAGGAGCTGCGTCAGGTTGTGGATTGGAGCAGAGTTGACAAAGAAGATTATCTGCTGGCCATGGAACGCAGCCCTGTCAGAGATACGGAGATCAAGCAGCTTTTAAAAGGAGCTTTGACGGATAGGGCCGATGACAGGGAGGTATATATGAAGGGGCTTGATGCCAGCTATGGGTATGAGGGATATACTGCATTTCGGGCGGGGGAGCTGGGGTAGAAACGGATTAAGTTGTTTGTTATATGAGATTTGTACGGAAGATGACGGAACCGGAGCAGGGGAAAGGGCTGCTTTGGTTCCGTTTTTCTTAATCAATCAAAGAAAAGCACAGAAGTATTTGTTGACACCATTGATAATTGTATAGTAATATAAATTAACCAAATGGTTAATTCGTAAGGAGGCGGATTAATATTAGAATTACATATGCGAATAGCCGGGTAGAGAAATTCTTTACCGATTACAAAAGAATGCAGAGAAAATTACCGGCCAAATGGGTCAGAACCATCAAGAAGCATATGGATCGTCTTAAAGCGTCAGAAACCTTTGGCGATTTTCTGAAATTGGGAGTTGGAAAACCAGAACAGCTGACAGGTTATGGACATATTCGTTATTCCCTGCATGTGGCAGCGAATGTCAGGCTGATTTTAGAACCGGATGCGGATCAAAATACTGTCATGATCTGTACAGAAATTGAAGTGGAAGGAATAGGTGATTATCATGGAAGGAAAGAAAACTGGTATACATCAATGGGAGAATTGACTGTCTACGGCACAATTATTGGCGTCCATGGAAACCGGAGAGCATCTTTTTACAGAGATTTAGAAAAACAATTGCTGGACATTCGCCATCTTGCATCGGAAGGAAAAGCATTGTGTATTTGTGGAGATTTTAATTGCAGCTTTGGAGATAATTATTATTTTACCCATGCTGGACGAAGCTCTATTATTAAATGCTTTCAGGAAACGGGGATCAGATTGATTACAGAAAAACAGACGGAGTGCATTGACCATATTGCTATTACGGAGGAATTTGTATGTAATGCGAAAGTTTCGGTTGAGGAATGGAACGTGGATAAAAGAATGTCGGATCACAAAGGAATTGCTGTCGAGTTCACTTAGTGTCAGTACATTTCTCAAAATAGAGAAGAGCGTAAAGAATGAGTATCTGTGGAATGAAATCGTAAAGAATGAATATGATACGAACTCGAATTATAGGGATATTCCAGACTTCAAAATAAATTTGAATATCATGCATTTTTCACAACCACAACAAACTTCTCCATATCACTTTATCTCCTGCCCAGGTGTATCGCAGCAAATTCACGGTATATGTCAGCAATATTTCTTGACATATGTCATAAACGAGAGTGAGATAAAGAAAAATACAGGTGAAAATAAGCATCATGAAACGGGGAAAGAAATCCGTTGGTGATAATATCACAAAGCTATGGGAACTGTATGGCATACTGGCAGCATGAGCAAATACATTTAATGAAAAAAGACAGGAGGAATTCATATGTTAGACAAAAATGTAGCAGCATTGCTCAATGATCAGATCAACAAAGAGTTTTACTCTGCGTATCTTTATCTTGATTTTTCCAATTATTATAAGGATGAAGGACTGGACGGATACGCAAACTGGTATTTTATCTAGGCACAGGAAGAGCGCGACCATGCGGTTCTCATGTTGCAGTATCTGCAGAATAACGGGGAGAGTATTGTATTGGAAGCGATTGCAAAACCGGACAAGGAATACAAGGACCTTGGTCGATCCGCTGAAATTCGGCTTGGAGCATGAGCGATATGTGACCTCTCTTATCAACAATATTTACGCGGCGGCATTGAAGGGAAATGATTTCAGGACAATGCAATTTCTCGACTGGTTTGTAAAAGAGCAGGGCGAGGAGGAGGATAACGCGGAGACGAATCTGAAGCGCTATCAGCGGTTTGGGTCAGACATGAAAGCATTGTACGATCTGGACAGTGAGCTTGCCGCAAGAGTTTATACTGCACCTTCTCTGGTATTATAAGACCGGACGGAGAATCATTTGAAGGAGGAAAGACACATGGAATTGAAATTTTACATCTGTGAGCATTGCGGAAATATCATTATAAAGGTGAAAGACAAAGGTGTTCCTGTCATGTGCTGCGGTCAGAAGATGAAGGAAATCATTCCCGGCACTACGGACGCGGCAGCGGAAAAGCACGTTCCCGACTACAAGGTGGAAGGAAGCCTTGTTCAGGTAAATGTCGGCTCGGTGGATCATCCGATGCTTCCGGAGCATTATATCGAGTGGATCGCGCTCAAGACGAAACAGGGCGTTCAGATCAGGGAACTGAAGCCGGGCGAAAAGCCGACGGCGACCTTTGCCATCAGTGAAGGGGATGAAGTGGAGGAAATTTACGCCTACTGCAATCTCCACAGCCTCTGGAAAGCTTAAAGAGTATAAAAAAATCAGGGAGAAGCCCGGTGCTTGCTCCCTGATTTTTTATTTGCCCCGAAAATGATATATTTGCACGAACAGCCGGATCCCGCATACCTGCATTGAGCAGCTTCTTTCTGCTTTTGTCTGCATTGAACAGCTTCCTTCTGTTTTTGTCCACATTGAACAGCTTCTTTCCGATTTCCTTTATTATAGGAATGATCTCCTGAAATCATTTTTCTGCCTTGAGAGAGCATGGAAAAGTGTGTATAATACGACATAACAGATCAGGAAGAAAGAATGAGGAGGACTTATGTCGGAAAAGAAAAAAATAACCGCCGTTGTGCGGTCTCAGACAATGCTGTCTGAAGGCATCTATGACATGTGGCTTGTCACAGAGCTGGCCCGGGAGGCGAAGCCGGGGCAGTTTGCGGGAGTTTATCCATTGGATCGAAGCACGCTTTTGCCCAGACCCATCAGCATCTGTGAGGTCAATGAGGAGCGCACAGCCCTGCGGCTGGTGTACCGCGTGGCCGGAGCCGGAACGGCGGAGTTTTCCTGCTGGCAGCCGGGGCAGGTGGTCAAGATGCTGGGGGTGCTGGGAAACGGATATCCGCTTGAAAGAGCGGAGGGAAAATGTGTGGCGCTTCTGGGCGGCGGAATCGGGGTACCGCCTTTATTGGAAACAGCGAAGGAGTTGGCGCAAAACAGTAGGGTCATGGCGCAAAAAGGCAAGGCTGCCAGGGCAGCAACAGCATTGCCTGAGAGCAGTGAGGAGCAGCAATCAGCCGCGAATCAGCCGGATCAAAGGGCTACAACGGTATCACTATTGCAGGAAAGCGGTGATGAGAAATTTTCAACGGCGGATCAGCTGGATCAAAGAGCGGAAGTCCATAGCTTCCTCGGCTACCGTGATGCAAACATCTTCCTGGAGGAGGACTTCACCCGATATAGTACCCTGCATATTGCCACCGAGGACGGCAGCAGGGGAACCAGAGGAAATGTGCTGGACGCTCTGCGGGAGAGCGGACTTCATCCTGATGTGATCATGGCCTGCGGCCCCATGCCCATGTTGCGCGCCATTAAGCAATACGCAGAAAAAGAGGGTATCGAGGCATACATTTCTCTGGAGGAGCGGATGGCCTGCGGCGTGGGCGCCTGCCTGGGCTGTGTGGTGAAAACGAAGAATATCGATCATCATTCTCATGTAAATAACGCCCGGATCTGTACAGACGGGCCAGTCTTTGACGCAAAGGAGGTAGACATCTGATGAATACCAGTGTTACGATCGCGGGAGTGACATTCCAAAATCCGGTGATGACCGCCTCCGGCACTTTTGGCTCCGGCATGGAATACGGAGAGTTTGTGGATCTGAACCGCCTTGGAGCGGTGGTTACCAAGGGCGTGGCAAATGTGCCCTGGCCCGGCAATCCGACTCCCAGGGTGGCGGAAACCTATGGTGGTATGCTCAATGCCATCGGGCTGCAGAATCCGGGCATCGACGTCTTTATTGAGCGGGATATTCCTTTCTTAAAAAAATACGACACAAAGATCATTGTCAATGTCTGCGGGAAAACCGTGGGGGATTACTGTGAAGTGGTGGATAAGCTGGCCGATCAGCCGGTGGACATGCTGGAGATCAATGTGTCCTGCCCTAATGTGAAGGAGGGAGCCATTGCTTTTGGTCAGAAGGCGGACGCCCTTTTCAATATCACAAGGGAGATCAAAAAGCACGCGGCGCAGCCGGTGATCATGAAGCTCAGTCCTAATGTGACGGATATCACGGAGATGGCGAAGGCGGCGGAGGCCGCCGGAGCGGACGCGCTTTCCCTGATCAATACCATCACCGGCATGAAGATCGATGTACATCGCCGACAGTTCGTGCTGGCCAATAAGACGGGCGGGCTCTCCAGTCCGGCGATTAAGCCGGTGGCGGTGCGCATGGTCTATCAGGCGGCGCAGGCGGTCAGAATTCCCATCATTGGGATGGGAGGCATTGCCACGGCGGAGGACGCACTGGAATTTATTCTCGCGGGAGCCACGGCGGTCAGCGTGGGTGCCATGAATTTTGTTAATCCTTATACTACAATGGAAGTGATTGAGGGGATTGAGGAATATATGCGGCGTTATCAGGTAGAGGATGTCCGGGATCTGATTGGCGCGGTGAGATAAAATAAAAGCTGCCCGTCCTTTCAGCAAAAAACAAAAAAGTACAAAAAGTTGACATGTCATAATCCTTCCCGAACATGCATACAGTGAATCAATGAATCTGCGTTATGTGCTGGGTGGATATCAGAGGGAGAATTTATCGTTTAAACAGGAAACGGCAAATGATTTTTGTCGTCCACTGTAATCGGGATTTCCCGCGCATATTTCCACTGTCAGTGAATCGCAAATAACGCTCAGGAGGTTATGGCATGGAATTATTATACCGAAACGTGCAGTTCGAGCAGAAAAAGTGGGAGGCGGCTCTTCAGCTGACCATCGAGGAGGATGTGAATATCCCGGAGGCGAAGGCGGACTGCACGGAGCTTCTCTTAAAGGACGCCAGGCTCGTGATTGAGGAGGTCCGCACCGGCAGGGACCAGGTGACGGTGAAGGGCAGTATCCTGTATCAGATTTTGTACGCGGGGGAGGAGCCGGGGCGGCTGGAATCGCTGAAAGGAAGTCTGCCTGTGGATGAGTCCCTTCACGTGGACGGCGCCATGCCGGGAGAGGTGGCAAGCGCCAGGGGGCGCATTGAGGATTTTCGGGTCAGCATGATCAATACCAGAAAAATTGCTCTCCAGTCCGTACTCTGTCTCCAGGCCTGGTACTTAAAAGCCCAGAATGAGGACTGGTGCAGTGACACTGCGGGCAGCGCGGCGCTGGAAAAGCAACAGGCTTTTGTGAATATTTCCCAGCTGATCAATCGAAAGCAGGATGTGTACCGCATCAAGGAGGAGGTGGAGCTTTCCGGAGGCTATCCGCCCATTCAGACTCTTTTGTGGCAGCAGGTTTGTCCGGGAGAGCTGGAGGCCCGTGCCATGGAGGATCAGGTCGGTCTGAAAGGGGAGCTGAACTGTTTCTATATTTATATCGGGCAGGGGGCGGCCCAGCCCATCAAAATGCTGGAAAAGCAGGTGCCCTTTCATGGGGTGGTGGATTGCGGCGGCTGCAGTTCTGACATGACTGTCAGCTGCATTGCCTGTTTGACTCAGGCCAATACAGAGATCCGTCAGGATGAGGACGGGGAGGATCGGGTGCTTTATCTGGAGGCGGTGCTGGATCTGCAGCTTCGGATATACGAGGACAGACAGATTCCGGTGCTGAAGGACGCTTACAGTACATCATCGGAAACGGAAATCAGGACCAGGCAGATCAGCTGCCCGGTGATCGCTCTGACCGGCGAGGGCAGGCATCGGCTCCGCCAGAACTGGCGGCTGAAGGAGGGGAGTCCGGGCATTGTTCAGATTTTGCATACCTCGGCGCAGATTTTACCGGAAAAAGAGGTCTGGAGCGACAATCATGCTCTTCTGCAGGGAAGCCTGGAATATCAGGTGCTGTATCAGACAGGGGAGGAGCAGATGCCATACGGCGTGTGCCAGTGCAGTATTCCTTATGAGATGAGTCTGGAAGGAATGCCGGGGCAGGAGCTTCCCGATCAGGACGCCATGGTGCTCTCCGAGGCCAGGGTGGAGCAGGCGTCCGCCGAGTTGAAGGACAGCGAGGAGTTGGAACTGAAGGGTGTGGCCGCGTTCAGCATTCTGGCGCTGGGGGAGCGGCCCGAGACCTGTGTGGAGGATATCGTGACAAAGCCCCTGGACACGGAGCATTACGCGTCCCTTCCCGGTATGGTACTCTGTTTTGCCCAGAAGGACACGGATCTTTTTACTTATGGAAAGCAGTACTATACCTCCGTGGAGGAAATCAAAAATCTCAATCACCTGACGGAGGACAGAGTGCATGCCGGGGAGAAGGTGTTTCTGGTGAAGGGCAGCGGAGCGTGAGAAAACCGGCTTTTGAAGCGTGCCTGCGGAAATGGGGTATTTTTGAAGAAAAAAGGGCGTGGGGGAAATCTCTAAATTATTGTATTTACATTGACAACATACCTGAAATTGTATAAAATCAAGTACAAGATTGTATACAAGGCTGCAGCTTTGGGCAGCAGCCACAGAGGAAGAATATGCAGACCTTACACAGAAAAGCTTATGCCAAGATCAACCTGGCCCTGGATGTGATTGGCCGGTTGGAGAACGGATATCATCAGGTCAGAATGATCATGCAGACGGTTGACATTTATGATGAACTGACCTTTCAGAAAGCGGAGGATGGCATCCATCTTTTCATTGATGCCGGTAGGAGCAGGGGAGATGAAACTGACGAAGCTGCTGCTGATGTGCAGAGGATTGCGGACGGCAAAGTCCCAACGGATGCTGATGCGCAGAGGATTGGGGATGGCAAAGTCTCGATGGGCGCTGATGTACAGAGGATGGCAGACGGCAAAGTTCCCGCAGATCAGAGCAATCTGATTTATAAAGCGGCAAAGCTTCTGCTGGACACTGCAGGGGTGACGGAGGGCGTATCTATTCACTTACAGAAAAATATTCCTGTGGCGGCGGGTATGGCCGGCGGCAGCACTGACGCGGCGGCCACACTGCTTGGTCTGAATGAATTATTTCAGCTCCATTATACCATTCAGGAGCTGCAGGATCTGGGCGTGAAGGTCGGTGCCGATGTGCCATACTGTATTCAGGGAGGGACGGCCCTGGCGGAGGGCATCGGGGAGATTCTGAGCCCATTGCCTTCGCCGCCTCAGGCTGCTTTGGTGGTGGCGAAGCCGGACATTGATGTGTCCACCGCCTTTGTGTATCGCAATCTGCATCTGGAGCAGGTCCTAAGTCACCCGGACATTGACGGAATGATCCGGGCGCTGGAGAGTCAGGAGATCAGAGGGATTGCCGGTCGGCTGGAGAATGTGCTGGAGACGGTGACCGTACCGGCGTATCCTGTGATCAGGCAAATCAAGGAGTTGATGGCGGAACGTGGGGCGCTGGGGGCTTTGATGAGCGGCAGCGGTCCTACGGTTTTCGGTATTTTTGAGCAGGAAGAGGCGGCGGCAGCGGCAGCCCGGGCTATTCTCTCAGAGGGCCTGTCCAGAGAAGTTTTCGTGACGGAGTTTGCACCGTGACATGGATTGACTGCATAGGAAGGAAGATAACGACAGAGAAAAGAGGGCAATGCGGATTTGTGCCGGGCGAAAGCTTCTGACATGGATCTGCAGAGGATATAGGATTATGGCGTGATTTCGAGGCGGAAGATGCCCTGTGATTGTGATATGAAGCATGCAGCAAAAGAAGGTCTGCGGCGCGAAATTCCGGCAGACATTGGGGAGTGACGTGGAGGAGAAGGAATGCAGGATAATTTACGATTAAAAACAGATGATTATCTGCCCCTCAGGGATGAGGTGTTCAATACCCTGCGGCAGGCGATTCTGACCGGAGAGCTGAAACCCGGAGAACGTCTGATGGAGATTCACCTGGCCAATCGGCTGGGGGTCAGCCGTACTCCCGTCAGAGAGGCCATCCGTATGCTGGAGCTGGAGGGTCTGGTTACCATGATCCCCAGACGGGGGGCGGAAGTGGCCCAGATTACGGAGCAGAGCTTAAAGGATGTGCTGGAGGTACGCCGCTGTCTGGACGCGCTGTGTGCGGAGCTTGCCTGTGACAGGATCAGTCCGGAGCAGCTGGACAGGCTGAAAGCGGCCTGCAGTGATTTTGAGAAAGCGGTGAAGACCGGCGATGCCAGAGAGATTGCCCAGAAGGATGTAGTGCTTCACGATGTGATACTGGAGGCCACCGGCAATCGGCGGCTGATTCAGATGGTCAATAATCTGGCGGAGCAGATGTACCGTTACCGCTTTGAATACATCAAGGATTACACCATGCATGGAAGGCTCATTGAGGAGCATCGGGCGCTCTATGAAGCAATTCGGGATAAGGATAAGGAGACTGCCAGAAATACGGCCATGGTTCACATTGACAATCAGATGACATCCATCGCCAGGCAGTTGAACCTGGACCGGGCGCTGAAATAAAACTTTGAATAAAAAAATCAGGAGGGACCATACTTCATAATAAGTACGGCATCTGAAAAATGGCTGCGCCGGATAAAGCGCAGGGGAGAGCATATTTTGCGGCATTTTTCGAAGAAAGGCATTTCAGGAAACCGTACCCGGAAGGAAGGTCCCATGAAACTGTTCAAAAAAATCATTTATATTCTGTCCATTGCTGCGGCCTGCTATGGCTTTTGGGGTATATGTCTGCCGGAAGCCGGTTTCCTGCGGGGCACCAGTGAAGTGATTTCCGGGGAAGAAAATCTGAGCGCCGGTGAGCTCTATCAGATGGCGCTTCGGGGAGAACTTCAGCTGGAGTACGGCAGCAGATTCCGGGAATGGATCAGTCGTATGACAGAAAGCTGATACGCCGGGAAGGAAGAGATCAGAAGGAAACAGTCATATGACGGAAAGCTGATACATTATGAAGGAAGAAATCAGACAGGCGCCCATCGGAGTGTTCGATTCCGGTGTGGGTGGTCTGACAGTGGCGCGGGAGATCATGCGCCAGATGCCAAAAGAAAAGATCATATATTTTGGGGACACAGCCAGGGTTCCTTACGGCAGTAAGAGCAAGGAGACCGTGACACGTTTTTCCAGGCAGATTGCCCGTTTTTTGCTGAGCCACGATGTTAAAACCATTGTGGTGGCCTGCAATACGGCCAGTGCTTACGCGCTGGATGAGCTGGAAAAGGAATTTGATGTGCCAATGATCGGCGTGGTGAAGCCGGGAGCGAAGATGGCGGTAACACGCACCAGAAACGGAAGAATTGGCGTTATTGGTACGGAGGGCACCATCGGAAGCGGTATCTATAATGAATATATTCGTTCTGTCAGAGCGGACGCGGTAATCTATGGCAAAGCCTGTCCGCTGTTTGTGCCTTTGGTGGAGGAGGGCTTATGGGAGGATCCGGTGACGGAGGAAATTGCCCGCCGTTATCTGGGGGAGCTGATTGACCTGGATATTGATACGCTGGTGTTGGGCTGCACTCATTATCCGCTGATCCGCTCGGTCATCGGCAGAATCATGGGGGATGGCGTGACGCTTGTCAATCCCGCTTATGAGACAGCCGTTGAGCTGAAAGCCATGCTGGGAGAACAGCATCTGCTGAATGATGTGGAGCCTGCCCTGGGCAGCAATCGTTATCAGTTTTATGTGTCCGACGGGGCGGAGAAATTCAAGCAGTTTGCCAATTCCATCATGAAATATGGCGTTTTATCCGCCAAGACCATACATATTGAAGAATATTAACCTTTCTGATGAAAATCGGGAGATAAAGTGACGGAAGCGGAAGGCCCCCGGGGACCATTTCGCTGATAAATACTGATTATGGAAAGTAAAAAAGTGATCTTGCATATCAGGGGAATCCAGTTTGGTGCCTCCTGGGATAATGAAGAAGAAAACGGCGCCATAGAGACGGTGACAACCGGTATATTGCGTAAAATCGGTGCCCATCCTGTTGGAAACAGAGAAAGCGTCTGGAACCGGGAAAGGGAGAAGGCTCCTGATCATGACGGCAGTTTTGATGGTTATTATGTAATCAGATATGAAGAAATTCAGGAAGGCTTTGAGCAGACCAGCAGCGTGCTTCTGAAGGCTGCTCCCGGCCGGCTGGAGCTGACCAGGAAGGGACTGCTGAATGTGCGCATGGAATTTGCGGACGGAGAATTTACCCAGTCAGATTACAGGACTCCCTTTGGAGATATTTTGTTTGGTTTTCTCACCAGACGGGTCACTGTAGATGAACAGGCGGACGGAATCCGGATATGCGCATCCTACAGGCTGGAAATGAACGGTGAGTATCTGGCGGACAGCACGATTGACATTTCCGCGGAGTATACGGATAACTGATCAGGGTCTGTCAGTAAAGCATCTCATCCAGATACGGGCAGCGGTTCGGGGAGGAAGGATCCGCAAATGCCCGCCCTTCGCAGGTGATGTATCTGACCTTACGGCAGTATGTGTCGCAGTGCCAGAGAGCCTGGCTTTCATTTGCGGATAAAGCGCCCTGTTTTATCTGATTTGTCTCCTGCTGATCAGGGACATTGCTTTTGCAATTCGGATTCATGGGGTACCTCCGTTGAATAACTGTGTGGAATATTGAGATGGAATAAACAAAGTGGGAGCTGCTTATGGACAAAGGGCTCCCACTTGTGTTGTATCAGGCCTATTTCTTTTTCTTAAGGGGTTCTGCTCCGGCTTTCTTCTGAAGGTTGGCGACGGTGCGCTTCCACCAGCCCTGCTTCTTGGGCTCGGGGGTGGGAAGCTTGCCGTGAAGAGCCTTCACTTCCATGATATAGAGACCGCTGATGGCGGCTCTGACCTCCTTTTTGACCGGAATGGAGTCAAAGATCGAGGCATCGCACATCAGTGTGGTGATCTGTGGGCCGATTTTGGCCTTGACTACGGGAACCTTGGAGCGCTTCAGATACCAGGGCGTTTCCTGCAGGACAACGTCCGGCAGCCCGGCCTCCTTTAAGGGCATTGTCTTTTTGTCAATGATCAGCATGGAGACGTACTGCTTGTGCTCTTCCAGCATTGCCTGCTGTTCAGCCTGCTTTTTCTGTGCCCTTTTGCCGGTGAAGTAGAGGGCGACGAGGCCGATAATCAGCACCAGCAAAACGACCAGTAAGATGATTCTAAGCATATGGATGGTTTCCTCCTGTGAATTTCTGTGGACATGAGTGTCCGATTGAAGCTATTCTATCAAATTTTACCTGATTAAGCAATCAAAATGGGTGCAGATTTGTGAAAAAACATTTTTTAAAAATCTGTGAAAATAAAACTAACTCTTTCAAGAAGCACATTTTTGTGCTATGATAACACAGTATTGGCGAAAAGCTGGTGAAACCGGTTCAATGTGAACCTGCAGATATAGAAAACAGAGAGACTTCAAAGGAGACTATGTTTATGAAGAAGAATAAGAACCTGATCATCGCGATCGTGGCAGCCGTGGCGGTGATAGCCATTCTGGTGATTTATACCGTAGTGAGTAACCGGGACAGTTCGGCCGGGACAGAGACGGCGGAGGGAACCTCCTCCTCGGAGAGTACAGATTCCTCCTCCTCGGAGAGTACGGATTCTTCGGAGGAAGAGGTTACGATAGACTCTGAAAACCCATCGGTAAGCTCTTCTCTGGTGATTACCGTGACGGATGGGTCGAGCACCTCCTTAAAGGAGTATCCGGTGGAGGATTATGTGACTCTTGGCGATTATATTGGCATGGAGCTTACTGTGGATCCGCTGGAGGAGGTGGACGATGAATCTGTCACCTACCTGGCAGAAAGTTATTTTGCCTCTCTTGCCACTGAGTACGCCGCAGCACTGACTGAAGGGCAGTTAGTGGAGGAAGGGGACACCGCCAATATTGATTATACCGGATATCTGGACGGTGTGGCCTTTGACGGGGGCACTGCCACCGGCTATGATCTTGTGATTGGCTCCGGTTCTTTTATTGACGGCTTTGAGGATGGACTGATCGGCGTGGCTGTGGGCGATACCGTTGATCTGAATCTGACCTTCCCGTCGGATTATGCCAGCAATCCCAGCCTGGCAGGCAAGGAAGTAGTGTTCACCGTGACGGTCAACTATGTGACTCCTGCCATGACGGACGACAATGTATCGGTGGTGACCGGCGGCAGCTACAATACCGTGGAGGATCTGGAGGAGTTCTGCCGGGCATATCTGGAATATGTGGCCCAGTACAATTATCAGTCGGCTCTGGATTCCGCGGTCATTGAGGGAGTGCTTCCCCTCTGCAGCGTGACGGAGGTGCCGGACTGGCTTTACAATATGCTGTATGACAATCTGACGGCCAGCATTGAGTCGGAGGCTTCTTCCTATGGACTGGACGGAGAAACCTACTGCAGTTATTTCGTGGGCGTGTCCATGGCTGAATATGCGCTGCTGATGGCGGATGAGTATACGCCCGAGGTTATGATCTTCCAGGCCATTGCCAATGCGGAGGGGCTGAATCCTACGGAGGAGGAGCTGGACGAGCAGGTAGAGCTTTATATGTCCTATTACGGGTATGAGACTGAGGAAGAGGTATATAAGTATTATATCTCCAGGGATAATATAGAGATGTATCTGATGCAGACAAACGTAGCGGATTTCCTGGCGGAGAACGCAGTGATCACAGAGACGGAAGCAACGACAGAATAGTGGAAAACGGTGGAGATGCCCCGGCAACAGAACCTTGATCATGGAGACAGAAGCTGCAGCGGAATTGACATCGGAACAGTCAAAACAGTAAAAACGGAGAACAGAGGGGAAAGGCTTATGGACACCACAGATATCAGATCATTATATAAGGATACAGACAGCTACGTGGGCAAAGAGGTGACGGTGGGAGGCTGGATCAGAAGCATCCGGGACTCGAAAACCTTTGGCTTTATTGTGTTGAATGACGGCACCTTTTTTCAGCCGTTGCAGATCGTTTACAGCGACAGCCTGAGCAACTTTAAGGAAATCAGCGCCCAGAATGTGGGTGCGGCCCTGATTGCCAGGGGCACCATTGTGGCAACTCCTCAGGCGAAGCAGCCCTTTGAGATGCAGGCTGAGGAAGTGACAGTGGAGGGGGCGTCCGCGCCGGATTATCCTCTGCAGAAGAAGCGTCACAGTTTTGAATACCTGCGGACGATTTCTCATCTTCGCCCCAGGACCAATACCTTTGAGGCAGTGTTCCGTGTGCGCTCTTTGATAGCCTATGCGATTCATACCTTTTTCCAGGAGAGGGATTTTGTGTATGTACACACGCCCATTATTACCGGAAGCGACTGCGAGGGCGCGGGCGAGATGTTTCAGGTCACTACCCTGGATTTAAATGATCTTCCAAGGAACGCGGACGGCTCAGTTGATTACAGTAAGGACTTTTTCAATAAGCCCACCAATCTGACGGTCAGCGGTCAGCTGAATGTGGAGACCTACGCCATGGCTTTCAAGAATGTGTATACCTTCGGCCCGACGTTTCGGGCGGAGAATTCCAACACCACCCGCCATGCGGCGGAGTTCTGGATGATTGAGCCGGAGATCGCTTTCGCGGATTTAAACGATGATATGAAGCTGGCGGAGGATATGCTGAAGTTTATCATCAGCTATGTGCTGGAGAAGGCGCCGGAGGAGATGGCCTTTTTCAACCAGTTCGTGGATAAGGGGCTGATCGACCGCCTGACTCATGTGCTGAATTCCGAGTTTGGCCATGTGACCTACACGGAGGCCATCGAGCTTCTGGAAAAGCACAATGACAAATTTGACTATAAGGTTTCCTGGGGCTGTGATCTGCAGACGGAGCACGAGAGATATCTGACCGAGGAAATCTTTAAGCGCCCGGTGTTCGTCACCGATTATCCAAAGGAGATCAAGGCTTTTTATATGAAGCTGAACGAGGACGGCAAAACTGTGGCGGCCATGGATTGCCTGGTGCCCGCCATCGGAGAGATCATCGGCGGCTCCCAGAGAGAGGACAGGCTGGATGTTCTGGAGGCCAGAATGGATGAGCTGGGGTTGAAAAAAGAGGATTATGATTTTTATCTGGATCTGAGAAAATACGGCTCCGCCCGTCATGCGGGTTTTGGACTGGGCTTTGAGCGCTGCGTCATGTATCTGACGGGCATGGGGAATATCCGGGATGTGCTGCCCTTCCCGAGAACGGTGAATAACTGCGAACTATAATATGACTATTCGCAGCCGCGTTTTTGCAGTGCCGGATACAAAGCAGCTGCTTTTGCGCAGCGTGGAGGGAAGCGGCTGTGAATAAGAGAAGTAAAAGGATCAGGGGTAAGATGAAGCTACACACAAAAGTAATCGCACTGGTATTGGCAGGGGTGATGCTCTTTGCACAGATTGGGGTGTGCGCGCAGGACATTCAGTCTCTTCAGGAGGAAAACGAGGAGCTGCAGCAGAAGATCGCGGAAGAGCAGAGCGAGATCGATGAAACCGAAGAGCAGATGCTGGAACTGGAGATGGAGATCGACGACCAGAAATCCGAGATGATCAATATCATGAAGGACATTGCTGATACGGAGCAGGCGATCGCTGATAAGGAAGAGGAGATTGCCAATAAGGAAGCCGAGATCGTCTCCAAGGAGGAGGAGATCGCGGCGGCCGAAGCGGAATATGAAGAGGCCTGCACCCGCAGGGATGAGCAGTATGAGAATATGAAGATTCACATACAGTATATGTATGAGAATGGAGATGAAAATTATCTGGTGCTGCTGCTGGGATCGGAGGATGTGAGCCAGCTTCTAAACCGGGCGGAATATATCGAGAGTCTGTATGCGTACGATTCTCAGGTGCTGGCGGATTATGAAGCCACCATGAAGGAAATTGCGCAGCTGCAGGAGAGCCTGGAAACGCAGAAGGCGGAGCTGGTAAGCGAGCAGTCCGGTCTGGAAAGCGAAGAGGCTGCCCTTGAGAGCGAAATGGCGGAGCTGGAGGAGCAGGAATCTTATTTAAATGAGATTATTGCCAGTCTTCAGACCAAGGTGGACAATTTTGACGCTGTTTTAACGGACGCGCAGAGTAGGGTCAGCTCCTACAAATCTCAGATTGCCAGCAATAACAGCAAGATTACGGAGCTGGAGGAGGCCGCGGCCGCCGCCGCGGCGGGCGCGGCGGGGCCGACCCG